>JABIRL010000073.1 GCA_018667855.1 Rhodospirillaceae bacterium | reverse complement strand
CGCGACATCCATGGTGATCTGGCGGCCTTCGCGATCCCCGGCGCCGTCAAGACCCTGAACACCCGCACCGGGCGGGCGATGTTCTTGACCTCGACCTCGCCCATATCCTCGATCGGTACAGCCATGCGGTCGCGGATTTGATCATGAACCGTATGGGATATGCAGATGCCGCCCGGTTCAGCCAAGGCTTCGATCCGCGCCGCGACATTGACGCCGTCGCCGAAGATATCATCGCCTTCGACCAGCACATCGCCCAGATTGATACCGATGCGGTACAGCATCTTTCGGGCGTCCGGAATGTCCTGATTGCGCGCCGCCATGGCGGTCTGCACTTCAATGGCGCAGGTCACCGCCTCCACCACACTGGGAAATTCAAACAGCAGACCATCGCCGGCCTGGCCGACCAACCGGCCTGCGTGTGACTCGACCAAAGACGCCATGGCATCGCGGTGGACCGTCAGGGCCGCCAGCGTTCCCTGCTCGTCAGCACCCATGAGCCGCGAATAGCCCGCCACATCGACCGAGACAATGGCGGCCAGCCGCCTTTCCCTATCACCCTCGGCCATAGACTCCCCCAGATCCCAAATGCCGCGGGCAATGCTAACGAACTATTATGGCAAACACCATGTGCAACTGGCCTGCACGAGAAACGCGGTCCGGGAGCCGTGATGGATTCAGGCGGATTTGGCGCCCAACAGGCTGCTGAAAAGTCGGCGAACCCACTAAGCTCAACAAACATCGTCACTCTCGCGCAAGCGGGAGTCCATGCCTGGATCTACTATGCCGTATAAAATACTGAAAATAATGGAATTTCCGACTCCGCGTGGATTCCCGTTTTCACGGGAATGACATTTCAGCAAAGGCTGCGAGCGCTAAAATTACCTTTCCGCGGCCTGCTAATGCTTCGCGATCCCCTTGTGCGCCTGATCGCCCCACAGTTCCTCAACCCGGGCATCGCGGCCGCAGCTGAAGCGGTAGAATTTATAGCGCAAGGGGTTTTCCTTGTAGTAACCCTGGTGATAGGTCTCCGCCCGGTAGAAGGTCCCGGCATCCTCTATGGGAGTGGCGATGGGTTTTTTCAGGATGCCGGAGGCCTGCAAGGCCGCTTTCGAAGCTTCCGCCAACTGCCGCTGTTCGGGCGAAGTGGCGAAGATTGCCGTTTCGTAACTGACGCCCCGGTCGCAGAACTGCCCGCCGCCGTCCGTGGGATCGACGCTGCGCCAGAATACTTCCAGCAATGTTTCGTAGCTGACAATCTTGGGGTCATAGACGATCTCCACCGCCTCCCGGTGACCGGTGCCGCCTTGGGTGACGGCCCGGTAGGTGGGATCTTTCAGCTTGCCGCCCGTGTACCCTGAAGTGGTTTTGAGCACACCGGGCACGCCGTCAAAGTCGGATTCCACGCACCAGAAACAGCCCCCCGCAAAGATCGCCACCGCTTCGGATTGCGAAGCCGAATTGGCGGCAAAGGCTGCAATACTGGTGAAAACAGCCAGTAAGGCGGCGACAGTAAGTTTCGTGGTTCGGGCCATCATTCATCGGCTCCCCATGCGGCTCAAATATATAGATTACCTAGTGCACCGCATCTCGATCAGCCAGCCCCGGCCGATCAAACCCCAATCAAATTCGCGGCATCAAAAAAATCGCACCTGATATGTGGACCTGACACCAGCATGCTTTAGACTGGCCGCCTAGTTGAACGGCGGGCGGGGAGGCCCGGTTTCATGAGTGATCTTCAGTCGCAGTTTTCCGGCACCCAGGACGTCCTGGAACAACACCGTTTCGATGTGGGCGCCTTGCAGGATTATATGCGGGCGCACGTGGATGGATTTTCCGGCGATATCAAGCTCAGCCAGTTCAAGGGCGGGCAGTCGAACCCGACCTACCGCATCGACGCGGGGGGGGAATCATATGTGCTGCGGCGCAAACCGCCCGGCGAACTGATGCCGTCTGCCCATGCGGTGGACCGGGAATACCGGGTTATCACGGCCCTGGGACCCACGGACGTGCCCACGCCCAAAACCTATTGCCTGTGCGAGGACACGGAGGTTATCGGCACCGCCTTTTATATCATGGAGATGGTCCAGGGCCGGATACTGTGGGACGGCACCCTGCCCGGTATGAGCAACGATGAACGAAGCGCCGTCTACCGCTCCACCAACGAAGCCATGGCCGCCCTGCACAAGGTCGATTTTGAAGCCGTGGGCTTGGGTGATTTCGGCAAGGTGGGTGAATATCGGGAGCGGCAGATCCACCGCTGGTCCAAGACCTACCGCCTGGCGGAGATGGACCCGATCCCGGCCATGGACCGCCTGATCGAATGGCTGCCCGAGAATATTCCCCCCGGTGATGAAACCACATTAATTCATGGCGATTACCGTATGGACAACATGGTCTTTCACCCGACTGAACCACGGGTGGTGGCGCTGCTGGATTGGGAATTGGCCACCCTGGGCCACCCGGTCGGGGATTTCACCTACACCATGATGGGCTGGCGCCTGGACAAGGATATGTTCCGGGGCATCGCCCATGCGGATCTGCCGGCCCTGGGCATCCCGACCGAGGCAGAGCATATCGCCCAGTATTGCCAATTGACCGGGCGGGACGGGATTTCCGATCTGGAATGGTATCTGGCCTATAACATGTTCCGTCTGGCGGCCATTCTGCAGGGCATCGCACTGCGCGCCCAGGACGGCACCGCGGCCTCTCCCCACGCGGTGGAACAGGGCCGCCGGGCCCGGCCTTTGGCGGAAGCCGCCTGGAAACAGGTCGAAAGCCTGATCTAAGATGTAAGGTATGAGAAGACGAGTAT
>JABIRL010000141.1 GCA_018667855.1 Rhodospirillaceae bacterium | reverse complement strand
GCCCCCATGGCCGCCGGCGTCCTGGCCGCGCTGGAGACGGACCAGGCGGGTATTGCTGCGTTTCGAACCATGTACGGCGAGCGCCTCGGGATCCTGCGGGACCTGATGCTGGATTGCGGCATGCGTCTGGCTATCGAGCCGCGCGCGGGCTTCTATACATTGTGGGACACACCTAGCGAGGCCTTTGGTCAACCAATAAGCAGCGGCGAGGAATTCAATTTCCTGATGATCGAAAAGACCGGCGTGGTCGGTGTCCACTTCGGCAACGCCTTGCGCTACGCCGTCTGCGCCGATGTGGCGGCCATTCAGGATGATCTATTGGCGGCCTTCAAGTCGGCCGAGGTATCATACACATAGTCTGCATTGCGAACGGGGAGGAAACAAAATGACCAGCCATGCCGTGAATGGCCTTACGGGCGCTGATATACGGGCGAAATTGGACCATCCGGTGGTGGACGCCGATGGCCATATGATCGAAAGCACCTTCGCGGTGCTGGATTTCGTCCGCCAGGTGGGCGGTGCCGATGCCGCCGGGCGTTACGAGGATATGTTGAAGGGCGATCAGTCCGGACCTGGCCGTCGCGCCGTTTGGGTTGGTAATTCCGGTCCCGGATCAATCGACCGCGCCACGGCCATGCTGCCGAAGCTGTACCGCGCCCGCCTGGACGAGGCCGGGATAGATTTCGGCGTGGTTTACGGCACCTTGGCCCTAAGCGTCCTGCGCGTCGATGATGACGAACTGCGCCCCATCGTCTATCGCGCCATGAACATGCTGTATGCGGATATGTTCAAGGAGGTTTCCGACCGCCTGACCCCGGCCGCCCTGATCCCCATGACCAAGCCGGAGGAAGCGGTGGCCGAGCTGGAATTCGCGGTGGGCGAATTGGGTCTGAAGGCCATCGTGGTCAACACCATGCTGGCCCGCCCCGCGCCGGAAGTATTGCGGGAGGCGCCTCATCTGGCAAAATACTGCATCGATCTTGCCTCCCCCGGTATCGACGTGGGCGATGCCTATGATCCGGTCTGGGCCAAATGTGTTGAGCTGGGCGTCGCGCCCAGCTGTCACAACGCCTTTCGCGGGCCGGGCACCACCCATGGCTCGCTGAAAAACTATTGCTTCAACTCCCTGAACAGTTTTGGCCATGGCAGCGAATTTTTCTGCCGCGCGCTGTTGTTCGGCGGTGTGCCCCACCGCTTTCCCGATCTGAAATTCTGTTTCCTGGAAGGCGGCGCAGGCTGGGCGGCGCAGCTTTATAACAGCCTGTTCGAATATTGGGAGAAACGCAGCCTGGATGCCTTGTCCCGTAACCTGGACCCGGCCAAGCTGGATATCGATCTGCTGGTGGAAATGGCGGAAAAATACGGCGATGAGCGGTTGACGCCCGAACGCATCCGGGCCGAGCCGCACCAGCCGGGCACGACGCAGCTTTTTGTCCCGCCGGAAGAGCTCGATGATTTCGCCGGCACCGGTATCACCGGGGGCGAAGACATCCGCCGCATCTTTGATCGCAATTTCTATTTCGGCTCGGAAGCCGATGACCGCATGACCGCCGTCGCTTTCGATACCAAGCTTAATCACTATGGCGCCAAGCTGAACGCGGTTTTGGGTTCCGACATTGGTCATTGGGACGTCCCCGACATGACCAAGGTCATGGTCGAGGCTTACGAGATGGTCGACGACGGTTTCATCGATGACAATGATTTCCGCGACTTCACCTATGGCAACGTGGTGCGCATGCACGCCGGCATGAACCCGGACTTCTTCAAGGGCACCGTGGTGGAAAAAGAGGTTTCAGCGCTGATGACTGGGGGTAGCTGAGACGCCGCAAATTCAGTCGGGCCAGCCGTTGCGGGCGTCCTGCAGCAGATCGAATTCGTAATCTGTGCGTGGGCCGTATGTCAGGTGGCTGGGTTCCGGGTTCTCCAGATAGGCGGCCTTGAGCCTGCCGGCGGGGTCCAGGCCGGCCTTGCGTCTCACGGCGCCCGATTCAATGCCATAGACGGCGGCGCCGTTCAGGCCGAAGACCTTGGCTTTTTGCGCGGCATCCAGGGCCGGGTAGCCGTGCTGTTCCCGCAACTGTTCGGAAATTTCGAAGGCGCGAAAGGCCTGGATCTGGTCCTGGGGGGAGCCGTACCAGATAGAATCCGTGCCCCATAACAAGCGTTCACGGCCCACATATTTCATCAACTTGCCCAAGGTGTGGGCGGCAGCAGTAGGGTCGCGCATGAGAATACGCCAGGTGCTGCCCAGTTCGGCGTAAACGTTCGAATTAGGGGCGATGCCATTGTCCGCCAGGCTCTTGATCAGGGTATTGACGCCCCGGGCGGCATTGTCCGGGTCATAGGCGCCTTCGCGGGTGTCGGTCTCCAGCCCGGAATGGTAGACGATGAAATTCATGTCCGGGAACCGCCGTGCGACCCGGCCCACGTCGGCGCAGTCGGTGAATTTCGGCGACAGTCTGGGAAATGTCAGGCCTTTGTGAATGCAGATGTTGTGCACGCCCAGGGCGCGGGCTTTCTCAATGAACGGTATGCCCACATCCTCGTCATCCAGGGCCCAACCGATGCCCCGGGGTCCCCATTGGGTGTAGACCTTCCAGGCAGCGATATCCCAGTTCTCGATCGCCTGTTCCATGCGTTTCAACTGGCTTTCCAGGGGCGGCAGATTGGGCAGGACCATGGCGTGCAGCAGCAACCGCCGGCCGTTACCCAAGGCGGCCACCAGATCGCGGGTACGGGCGGCTTCCGCCATACTCAGGGGATTGCGGTCCGCCGGCGCGGGGATAAAGCTCAACACAGCCATCGTGGTATCGCTGTCGTGGAACACCTCCTTGAGGTAATGGGCGGCGGAATAGCAATCCACCGGGTCGCTCTCGCCGCAGTCACCCTGCGGCCACCAACGAAGGATACGCTCGAACCCCGGATTACTTTGCCGCCAGCCGCCCTTGGGTTCGATCAGGTGGGTTTGCACATCGAAGATAAATTCGTCACCGGCCAGACTGTCCTCGGCCGCCGCCATATCCAAGGCCGCCTCCGCCGGCAATGCAAAGCGCCCGCCCAGATTTCCCCGCGCCGCGAAGACGGTGTTGAAGGCTGCCAGGGTGGTCGCGGCCCCGCACAGACCATTGACGAACGCGCGGCGGCTGATGCCGGTCCGCCTGGCATTTTCCGTCAGGCGCCGGTTGGCCAGATCGTGGGCCTTGCGCAACAACTTCGGCACCGGCAGGGGGCGGTATTCGCCATTCGATGTGCTATCGATCTTGATCGGCAGCCGGTCGTCGGTCATACCGTCCGCACCAGGTTCATCAGTGGCTGAACGGCGCGGCTGTCGGGGAATACCCTGTCCTCGACGAAAGCCTGGTCGAGGCCCAGATGTTCCATCATGACGCCCTTGAAGACGGCGCGCATATCCGTGGTCGGCTTCAAATCGCGGCCCTGGTACAGATCGTTTTTGCCCAGACCGGGCCAGTCCGCCAGGACCCGGCCGCCGCGCACCGCGCCGCCCAGTAACAGCATGGCGCTGCCCGTGCCGTGGTCGGTCCCGTTGGTGCCATTGGGGACCGCCGTACGGCCAAACTCCGTCACCACCAGGACCATTGTGTTCTCCCACGCCGGCCCCAATCCGGCCCGCAAGCCCATCAACGCGCCATCCAACGTGGCCATGCGGTAGGACAGGGCGGTATTTTGATAGCCATGGGTATCCCAGCCGCCAATATTTAGAGCCGCCACCCGCGCGCCCGTCTTGGCCGATAGCAGCCGACCCGCGGCCTCCGCCAGACCGGCGATAGCCCGGCGCGATGTGGTGCCGCCGCGGCTGGTTTCAAGATGTCCCAATCGTTGCCGGTTGGCTTTTTCACTTCTGATACCCTGGTCCAGGGCCTTGCTAATGGCCGGATCGGCGCTGCTGATCACCATCAGTTTGTTGAGATAGTCGGGGTCAGGCCTGGCCAGGCGGCGCGGGGCCCAGGTGGCGATGGGTGTCTGACCCTGCAATATCAACGGTGTGCCATATCCTACTGCCAAACCCGTGCGCGGCTCCGCCCGGCCGAAATACCCCAGGGCCCGGTTCAACCAGCCATCGGCCAGGGCCGAGACCGTGTTCAAGCCGTTTTCCAGCAGATCCTGGGCATCGAAGTGGGAGCGGTTGCGATATCCTGTTTGCGTGGCATGTACCACGGCCAGCTGCCCCTTGGCCCACAGGGAAGCCAGGCCGGTCAATTTCGGGTGCAGGGCGAAGAAACCATCCAGATCAATGTTGCCGGCATGAAGGTCCTGGATGAAAAGTCCGCGGCGCAACAAATCGAAGTTCGGGTCGCCGGGCGCCGGCACCAGGGCCAGGCCATCCGCGCCGCCGCGCAGGATGACCATCACCAGGCGGCGATCCATCGGCGCGGCGGTGAAGGCCATGCCAGGGCCACCCAGAGCCGTCAAGGCGCCGGCGGTTCCGGCCGCACCCTGAAGTATCCTGCGCCGTGTAATCATGATCCCCGCCTTTCCTATCTCTCTACCGGCGTTGCATGGCCGGGCTGGCCAGTAACAGCGCCAATGCCTCTTCATCAT
>JABIRL010000254.1 GCA_018667855.1 Rhodospirillaceae bacterium | reverse complement strand
GCAAGACGCCGTTGCGGTCCACAATATCCGCCCTGCCGGCCGCCGACTTGTTCGGGGCGGCGGCAACAAAAGCAAGCGAGCGGCCCGGCTCCCGAATGACCGTCAATTCGATAAGGCGGGCAGCCAGGACAATGAAACAAACGCCGAAAAACAGAGCCACCGTCAACAGGCGGGCGTGACCAACGCGGATTGCCTGGGCTTTGCTGCCAACCAGACGGACGGCACCTTCGACGATGGTGCTCGCGGTGTTCCCAAGATTGGCGTGGTTCTCGGGGTTTGACGTGGTGTCGTGCGTTGTCATTGCCGTAGCCTCCCGCCTTCCGCCAAAACAATCCGTTCGTCGCGCCGTGGCTTGGCCGGTTTCCATCCCGGCAGCGGCGGTTGTTCCGATTTTGGTGCCGCCGCTTCACCCCCTTCGAGCCGGCGATCGGCTTTTCGGGGCAGGCCGGCAAGCTGGCCGATTTGCGCCGGGGTCACGGCATGCAGATCAAGATGGCGTTGGGCCAGCGCCTGCAGGCGGCTTGGTTGGCTAAGGAAACTCCATTCCGCCGCCAGAATGCGGCTGTTGCGGCGATTTTCCTCCAACTGGGTTGTCGCGCCGGCCAGGCGCCGTTCCAGAAGCTGCACCTCGGATTCCAGGCGATAAAGGCCCAAGGACACGGCCAGGACCAGCAACAGGACGACGATGGTAATCGGCCACCTCATGCCGCCACCTCTCTGCCGCCGCCGCCATTGCCGTCATTGCTGTCAGGCAGCATCACATCCGTGCGCTGGGCGACCCGCAGACGGGCCGAACGGGCCCGGGGGTTGGCCGCGATTTCGTCCGCGTGTGGTTTCGTGACACCCCGACGGGGCAGGTTAAATGTTACGGGTCGGTTGTCATTGCTGGGCGGTCGGTGGCGCGAGCCCTGGGGCCGCAGGCCGGCCCGTTCGGACAGGAACTGTTTCACCTCACGGTCTTCGAGGGAATGGAAGGAGACCACAGCCAGCCAACCTTGCGGCGCCAGCAGCCGTTCCGCCGCCGCCAGACCAAGACGCAATTCCTCGATCTCGCTGTTCACATAGATGCGCAGGGCCTGAAAGGTCCGCGTGGCGGGATGAATGCGCCCGGCCCCGCCGACGGCCTTGGCGACAATCTCCGCCAATGCGCCGGTCCGTTCGATGGGGGCGATCTTGCGGGCGCGAACAATGGCCCGAGCCACGGCGCGGGAGCGCCGCTCGTCACCGAATTGATAGATGATATCCGCCAGGTCATCCTGTTCCCGGCTGTTGACCACATCCGCCGCGCTTTCACCCTGCTGCGACATGCGCATATCCAAGGGACCATCGGCCGCGAACGAAAATCCGCGCGCCGCCTGATCCAGCTGCATGGAAGAGACGCCCAAATCCAGAGTGACGCCCTGCACCTGATCGGCGCCGGCGTCGGCCGCCAGTTCCACCATTTGAGAGAACCGGCCCTGGATCAAGGTCAGGCGCGGGCCGTAGTCGGCGACCACCGCCGCACCCGCCGCCACCGCGTCCGGGTCGCGGTCGAATGCGATTAAACGACAATCCGCCGCGTCCAGGATGGCGCGGGCATAGCCCCCGGCGCCAAAGGTACCGTCCACGTAGACGCCGCCATCCCTGGGTGCAAGGGCATCAATGACCTGTCCCGCCATCACCGGAATATGAGGGGGGATGTGCGGCCGGGCCGTCATTTTCTGGCCTCAAGCTGGTCACGGCGTTGCAATTCGAAATTCGCGGCCTGGTCCTTGGCTCGTTCCGTTGCCTCAATCTCGTAGGCTTTATACGCCTCGGGCGCCCAAATCTGGAAGGTGGCGCCGCGGCCTGCGAAGGTCGCCATATCGGTGATGCCGGCGTGTTCCAGCAGTGGCGGCGGCAGGATAATCCGGCCCTCAGTATCGAACGGCAGGCGGTGGGATTTGGTCAGGATGACCGTGGCGAAATCGCCATAGTCATTGGAAAACGGATTGAAATTGTCGATACCTTCGGACAGCTGCTTCATGCGTTCGATGTCGCAGCCATCCACGGCGCCATTGCTGCCGGGCGAAGGGAAGGCGACGACGCCGGCGAAGGCGTCGGAAGTCAGGTCGGCGCGGAACGAAGCCGGCACGGAGACCCGTCCCTTCTTGTCCACCTTGTTATCAAACCGCGACAAAAACAGCGCCACGACAATTCTCCAGACCTCAACCATGTCCCGCCGTCGGCGCGGTGGCTGTTGAGTACGAGCCATAATCCACGCCACGATACCCACTTATGGGATTTCATGGGATATCATGCCATTTTATGGTCGTCAATGACTTAACAAATAATTAAATTTCGTCATCAAGTACCGCGACCGAACAATTAGAGCCTACTTTATGAATTCGCCGGGCAGGCTAGTAGAATAATAAGGCGAGAATTTGTTCGAGTTATGTTCTTTTTGGTACATTCGGGATGTCATGGCGCGAAATCGCCCTATGAAACGTCAGTAGGAAACATCACTGGGAAAGGGGGGCGCCAGACGGCCTGTAAGCCGGGTTCTGTCCACGCCACGGCCCATATTTAGCGGCGATAGACGGTCATTCATCTAGGGCGTCCGTTGCCGAACGCCTCGTGCAACCTACCCGGATGGCAGCGCGAACACGCCTGTTCCGCGGCACCGAAGCGCCACGCAAACACGCCATCCCTATTCGGTTTTGCTCCCGGTGGGGTTTACCGTGCCGCGACTGTTACCAGCCGCGCGGTGCGCTCTTACCGCACCCTTTCACCCTTACCCCGTGCGAAGATCGAAATCCCCGAAACGAGGCGGTTTGCTTTCTGTGGCACTTTCCCTGGGGTCACCCCCGCCGGGCGTTACCCGGCACCGCTTTTTCGTGGAGCCCGGACTTTCCTCCCCCATCAAAAGATGGCGGCGACCGTCCAGCCGTCTGGCGAGAGCAAAATGGCCCCCTCAGTCCATCCGGTCAAGTAGCCCGGCCAATAATCCAAGGCATTCGTCATCCATGACGCCGTCGATGTTCCCCGGCCGCCAGTGGCGCTGGAACGCCGTTGCACATGCACCAAGACCGGCGCCAGCCACGTCATAGCCGAATTGTTCCAGCGCCGGCCTACCAGCCCCGGGCGCCGGCCACAGGCCAATTCCGGCGGCCGCCAGAGCGGCCCAGTCGAATAACTCGCCGGGATCCTCCTTGCGGGAAGGTGCGACGTCGGCATGGCCCAAAACCCGATGCGCCGGAATGGGATGGCGGGCCAGGATCTCCCGGCACAGTGCCATGACGGCCTCCATCTGCGCGCGTGGAAACCAGCGGTAGCCGAATTCGTGTCCCGGATTGACGAGCTCTATACCGATGGAACAGCCATTGATATCCGATTGTCCGGCCCAGCAAGCAAGACCCGCATGCCAGGCGCGCCGCGCCTCGGGCACCAGGTCGAATACCGCGCCATCCTCGTCGACAACATAATGGGCCGATACTTTCGCGGCCGGATCACACAGCCGCGCCAGGGCCGCGTCGGCGCTTTGCATCCCCGTATAATGAAGCAGCAACATGTCGATTTCGCCGTCCCGTGGCCGGGCATCGTGGTTCGGCGAGGGCCGTTCGGCGATCACGCCAACAGGGCCTCGGCCCGTTCGAGATCCTCGAGACGATTGGCATTGAAGAACGGATCGAAAGGCTCCACGGGCCAATCCACGTGAACGATGGGATAGCGCGCCGTCCACCTATCGATTTTACGCATTTCCTCCGACTCCATGGCCCGGCGCAAATCAGCCGCCAGGTCCACGTCCCATAGACTTATGGGTGGGTGGGTGCGCCCGCCTGATTTCGCGCAAGCAATTCGCGCCGTGCCCTTGGCAGCCAACAGCCGGTCAACAAGATCAGTGGGCAGAAAGGGCGCATCGGTCGGCACCGACAGCATCATGGTGACATCGGGACGTTCCGCGCCCAGCCATTCCATGCCGGTCAGAATGCCCGCCAGGGGCCCGGCCATGCCGGGGAAGCTGTCCGCCACCACGGGCAGGTCAAATTCGTCAAACCGGGCGCCATCACCGTTGGCATTCAAAATCAATTCGCCCACCTGACTACGCAGTCGGTCAATGACATGAGCAAGAAGCGGCCGTCCGCCCAGGGAACGCAGGCATTTGTCGCCGCCGCCCATACGACGGGCGCCGCCGCCGGCCAATAACAGACCGGCGATCCTAGTCATCGCCGCTGATGTCCGCATCGAAGATCAAGCGATCCTCTCCCGCCAGGCACATGAAACGCTTGCCCTTGGCCCGGCCGATCAGGGTCAGCCCGGCCTGGCGGGCCAGATCAACGCCCCAGGCGGTAAAGCCGGAGCGGGAAATCAATATGGGAATTTCCATGCGCACGGTTTTTATAATCATTTCAGAGGTCAACCGCCCGGTGGTGTAAAAGATCTTGCCCTCGGGCCCTTCGCCGTTGAGGAACATCCAACCGGCGATCTTGTCGATGGCGTTGTGCCGGCCCACATCCTCCATATAGATCAGGGGACGGTCTTCCGCACACAACACGCAGCCGTGGATAGCGCCGGCGGTCAGATACAGGCTGGGTTGTTGATTGATCTTGCGGCTAAGGTCATAGATCCACGACGTCTTCAGCACCGCATCCCGGGGCAACTGGATCTCATCAAAATTCTCCATCAGATCGCCGAAGGCGGTGCCCTGGGCGCAGCCGGAGGTCAGGGTTTTCTTCTGCAGCTTTTCTTCGAAATCCGTGGTCCGTTCCGTACGCACGACGACAACGGCCACTTCTTCGTCATAATCGATGCCGGTCAGCTTATCGTCCGGGCGCAGCATATTCTGGTTCAGCAGATAGCCGACCGCCAGGCAATCGGGGTGATCGCCGACGGTCATCATGGTGACAATTTCCTGGCCGTTCAGATACAGGGTCAGGGGCTGTTCGATGACGACGCGGGTATCCACCGGGGCGCCATTCTGGTCGATGCCGCCGACCTGCTGGGTCAGACGCCCGTCCTCGGGCGCGGGGGCCAGTTGAAATTCCCTGGGTTGCCGTTCCTTCATGGGCCCACTATGGCCCAGGTGGAAAAATCCTCAAGCGATAAACATCTGAAAGCTGATGCCCGCCACCAGGGAGCCCGCCAACGCCAGCCCGAGATACCAGAAGAATACCTGCAGACGCACCAGGGCAAAGACCGCGATGGCCGCGGGAATACAGGAAACACCCCCCGCCACCATGAAGGCCATCGCCGCACCGGGCGCCATGCCCAGTTCCATCAGGCCGGACATCAGGGGAATGGCGGCGAAGCCATTCATATATGCCGGCACGCCCACAATGGCAGCCAGGGGGATGGCCCAAAAGCTGTCACCGCCCAAAAGGCCGGCAATGGTTTCAGCCGGAACATAGGCCAGCATGACGCTTTCCAACAGGAAAGCCACCAACAGCCACTTGCCCAGGAACAACGTGGTTTTCCAGGCCTCGTCCGTGAATTTCAGGCGCCGGGCGCCATCCTGCCAGAACTTCCAGACCACGTCGCCATCGCTGCGTACGGAGCCGGCACCGCAACCGCCATTGCCCACGCCTTCGCGCAGAGGCAGTGAAAAGCCGCCCGCCCGCTGCACGGTCAAGGTGGCGAAACCGCCCAGCAGTCCAACGCCCAACGCGGCCGCCGTCTTGCCAATCGCGAAGGGCAGGCCCAAGGCGCCCATGGTCAGCAGGAACATTTGCGGATCCATCAGGGGCGAGGCCAGCCAGAACGCCATGACCGGCGCCAGGGGCACGCCCATGGCCAGCAAGGCCGCGATCAGGGGAATGACGCCGCAGGAACAAAACGGCGAAAGGGCGCCGAACAGCGCCGCGGCGAAGACCATCTGGACCGGCCGGCCCTGAAACACCATGGCGATAAGATTGTCCGCGCCCGAAGCTTTCGCATAGGCCGCCAGGCCGATCGAAATGGCAAGAAAAGGCGCAATGGACAGCAATCCATCGCCCGCGAAACCAACACTCGATATGGTTTGCTGGGGAACAAATACGGCGCCCAATAGCAGGCCGGCGGCAATCGCCAGCCAGACCTTGTCGATATTGTAGACGCGCCGCGCCGCGCCGGCGATGGAGAGGGAAATATCGCTCATGCCGCTGATCCTTCCTGAACTTCCGATGCCCCGTGGGCGTGCCCGGTATGGGCGCCGTCAGCGGCACAACAGTTCCGGGTAAGAAATGACAGAACACCGTCCATGGCCGCATAATTTGCCCGGCAAATCAATTTGCGGCCCTGGCGTTCCTGTTGCACCAGATCCACCTGGATCAGGCGTGACAGATGATGGGACAGGGTGGAGGCCGGCACGCCGAGACGCGACTGGATTTCCCCCACCGTCAAACCACCCCGACCCGCGGGCACCAGCAGCGTAAAGACCGCCAGGCGGGTTTCATTGCCCAATGCCTCCATGGCATCGGCGACAACCTGCAGTTCGGGTGATGTGTGTAGATCAATAATATCGCTCATGGAGGTCTATGTAGGGCACTCCGGAGACAATTGCAACTATATTTCTAGAATTATCGAAATGAGAAAATTTCGAATTGAGATTTTTCTAGGCGTGGCCCTAAGCGTGACCGGCCTCCGCCGACAGGAAGGACGGATCGATCCCCACTTTACGCACGGCGCGGTCCCATTTATTGCCCAGTTCCTCGTCAAACAGGATCGAGGCATCGGCGGAAACATTCAGCCAGCCATTGGCCTGGATCTCGTTATCCAGCTGACCCGACGACCAGCCGGCATAACCAAGGGTCAACAGACTTTGCGCCGGGCCTTCGCCCTCGGCGATCGCGCGCAGAATATCCACGGTGGCCGTCAGACCGACGTCTTCGGTCACCTTGAGGGTGGAATCCTGGCTGTAATCCATGGAATGCAAAACAAACCCCCGGCCGGTTTCCACCGGTCCGCCGGTTAGCACCGGGATGGGGTTTTTGATGTCCCCGGTCTCGATTTCCAGTTGGCTCAACAGCTCGGGAAAATCGATCTCGTTCGCTTCCTTGTTGACCACCAGCCCCATGGCGCCATCGGCCGAATGGGCGCACATATAGATCACGGTCCGCTCGAACCGCGGATCGCCCATGGTCGGCATGGCAACTAACAGCTGGCCGGTCAAATAGACGTCCTCCCCTGCGTTTTCGTCGGAGGGGTCGTCGGTCAAATCGCCGCCTTTATCTTCAGAACTCATAATTATCACTTGGCCTTGGAAGCCGGAGAAGTCAAACGTTCACGCCATTGTCACCGCAAATAGGTTAATTAAACCCTATATTAGGGACAATGGACTATTGCTTAGTATATGCGAGGTCCGCGTGGAAAATACAAAGAATGACGTCGATAATTAAATTTTCTTTGATGCGCCGCCTGGCGGTCGCGATCGTCGCGTTTGTCTCTTTATCCGGTGCGGCACTGGCCGGCGGGGCCGTGGCGGACTGGCAGGGTACGGACGATGCCGCGGTGCGGCTGATCGCCGGGCACGACAGTGTGGACGGGAGCGGCAGCATCTGGCTGGGCCTGCAGATCCGGCTAAGCCCTGGTTGGAAGACATATTGGCGGAATCCCGGCGAATCAGGGGCGCCGCCACGATTTGATTGGCAGGCTTCCGAAAACCTTGAAAAAGCCGTGGTACGATGGCCCGCGCCACGGCGTTTCAGCACCTATGGCTATGACAGTTTCGGCTATCTTGACGGTGTGGTGCTGCCCGTCCTGTTGCAAGCCGTATCGCCCGATAAACCCGTTCATGCTCGGCTTAGCCTGGATTACATGGTCTGTTCCAATATCTGTGTTCCCATGCAGGCCAAACTGGACTTGACCCTGGCCCCGAAGCAAATACCGCCCTCATCTCCACCCGGCGCGTTTGCGGCCCTCATCCGACACTATCTGGAACGTGTGCCCCAATCAGCAGGCCCATCCGGCCTGACCATTCACGGCGCGTCGGTGAACGGCCCCGCCGGGGCGCAAATTCTGCGGATAAAGGCCCATGCTGATCGCCCTTTCCAGGCGCCGGATTTGATGGTGGAGGGGCCGGAACCGTTTGGGTTTGGCCGACCGAAAATAGCGTTTGGCGCCAATGGACACGATGTAAGCATGGATTTGCCTGTCTACGCCGGCACCCGCAAGGTAAAACTGTCGGACCAGGCCTTGACCCTAACTCTGGTAGACGGCGACAGGTCGGTGGAACGAAGTTTGACCCTGAACGACTGAATTTTCCATACAGACCTTTGCATCCACCCCCGCCAAGGCTATATGCTGTGGTGAATTCATCCGGGCGCGGGGGCGCCCCTAAGCAATAATTGAATTTTGGGGAGAGATTGCAAATGACCATATCGGTTGGCGAAAAAATGCCTTCGGGCACGTTGATGACCATGGGTGAAAATGGGCCGGAGCCCGTCTCCACCGATGAATTTTTTGGCGGCAAGAAAGTCGTTCTGTTCGGCTTGCCCGGCGCCTTTACGCCCACATGTTCGGCCCAGCACGTGCCCAGCTATGTGGAAAACCATACCGCCCTGGCGGCCAAGGGCGTGGACGCCGTGGGCTGCATGTCGGTCAACGACGCCTTTGTAATGGGGGCCTGGGGCAAGGACCAGCAGGTCGGCAATAAGGTCACCATGCTGGCTGACGGCAGTGCCGCCTATACCAAGGCCCTGGGTCTTGAGCTCGATCTGACTGAACGGGGCATGGGCGTACGCTGCACCCGGTTCGCCCTTGTCGTGGACGATGGTACGGTTAGTGCCGTGCAGGTTGAAGACAACCCCGGCGGCATCGAAAAAAGCGGCGCCTTGGCGATCCTGGATATCATTTAGAAGCTTCGATCAGATTTTCGGAAGCGCCCCGACCGAACCTCGGCGGGGCGTTTTCTATTCGTCTTGCGGAATACGGGCCCGCACCGATGTGCGCATGGCCGCCACCGCCGCCAGCAGTTCGTCCACTTCCTTCAACAGCGCCGGCGCTTCCTGGGCATCGATTTCGCCATCATCGGCCAGATATTCGCCGGCCCGGTGGAAGACATCACCGGCTTCCTTGCCGATGGACGTCAGATGATCGAGCCAGCCCCCCTGCGTTTCGATCGCGGGCAGGTGCAGCAGCAGCGCATCGTGCTCGGCGGCGAGATGCTCGGTTACCGGCATTTCGCCAGCTGCCTGTTCCAGTGCAAGCACCACGTCCAGCGGCATGTGCCGCTCCTCGTAGCGGGGATTGCCATATTCCGACAAGGTGGATTTGGAAACCCGACAGGCCGCCGCCGCCTTGGCCTCACCCCCGACCGCATGCAATAAAGCCCGGACGGCTGATTTGATGTCGCCGTAGCGTTCGGGATGGAAGGAATGAATTCTGCTGCTATTGCTCATATACGGATTTCGCACCGCCATTTCCGGTTGCCGTGGAAGTTTATTATGTAAAAATATACACTAGTGGTCCGATTCTAACGGATGGTGCCCATCCGTAAGGATCGAAAGGCCACTAGACTCTAAGGAATCGTGGTGCGCAAGACACCCAACAGAAGGACATTTCTGTTTGGTTCGCACCACGAGCGTAACTGCCCATTTCATTGCGATAGGATCATAGCATGTATTTCGCCATCGACGGCCCGACCATCTTTGTTTTCGTTCTGGTATTGCTTGCCATCATCCTGGTTCTTGCCGGCGTCAAGGCGGTGCCCCAGGGCATGGAGTATACGGTCGAACGGTTTGGCCGCTACACCCGGACCCTGTCGCCCGGCTTGCACCTGATCGTGCCAATCGTCGATCGCCTCGGCGCCAAGATGAATATGATGGAACAGGTCTTGGACGTGCCCACCCAGGAAGTCATCACCAAGGATAATGCCATGGTGGCGGTGGACGGTGTTGTTTTCTTCCAGGTTCTGGACGCCGCATCCGCCGCCTATGAAGTCAGCCAGTTGGAACGCGCCATCCTGAATTTGACCATGACGAATATCCGCACGGTCATGGGCAGCATGGACCTGGACGAGCTGTTATCGAAACGGGACGAGATCAACGCCCGGCTGCTGACCGTTGTCGATGGCGCGACCTCGCCCTGGGGCATCAAGGTCACCCGCATCGAGATCAAGGATATCGCCCCGCCCCGGGATCTGGTGGATGCCATGGCCCGGCAGATGAAGGCGGAGCGGGAAAAACGTGCCAATATCCTGGAGGCCGAAGGCACCCGGGCGGCCGAAATTCTGCGCGCCGAGGGCGAGAAGCAGGCTGCCATCCTGGACGCCGAGGGCCGGCGCGAATCAGCTTTCCGGGATGCCGAGGCGCGGGAGCGCGAGGCGGAAGCAGAAGCCAAGGCCACTTCAATGGTGTCGGAAGCCATCGCCAAGGGCGATGTACAGGCCATCAACTATTTCGTCGCGCAAAGCTATATTGAGGCTTTGGGCAAGATCGCGTCTTCCCGCAACCAGAAAGTCATCATGCTGCCCTTGGAAGCGACCTCGGTGATCGGCTCCATCGCCGGCATCGCGGAAATTGCCCGCGAGAGCTTCGGCGATCGGGACAACGACGGCGGTGGCGGCTCTCCCATCCCGCGCAGTGGAGGATAAACGGTGCAGGTGCTGCAGTATCTGGAAACGCTGGCCTATTGGGATTGGTTCATCGCCGGGCTGGTTCTGGTAATCCTGGAAATTTTCGCACCCGGCGCGGTGTTCCTGTGGCTGGGCATCGCCGCCGGCGTGGTTGGCGCCGTGGTCTTTTTTGCTCCCGGTCTGGACTGGAAAATTCAGTTCACCCTGTTCGCGGTGCTGTCCGTTGTTTCAATTGTCGTTTCCCGCCGTTATCTCAAACGCCGGCCCCTGGAAACCGACCACCCCGATCTGAACCGGCGCGGCGCCCAGTATGTGGGCCGGGATTTCATCTTGGACGCGGCCCTTTCGGGCGGCCGGGGGCGTCTGAAGGTCGATGACAGCACATGGCGCGTTGAAGGCCCCGACCTGCCGGCCGGCGCCAAAGTGCGCGTCACCGCCGTAAAGGGCGCGACTTTACAAATTGAGGCGATTTCCGGCAGCTAACACTTGACCCAACGCGGGCAAAATGGTGTTGTCCCGCCGCGTTTTTCGGGCGAGGAGTCAGCTTAAATGTCAGGCGTTCTAATTGTCACCGGGTCGAGCCGGGGCATTGGCGCGGCCT
>JABIRL010000325.1 GCA_018667855.1 Rhodospirillaceae bacterium | reverse complement strand
TGCATCGGCAATGGCTAAAACACCCATGGCCGGCCCGGCGGCCGGGATCGAGACCATATTGAATGCCTTGCCCCATCCGATCCTGGTGCTGGACGGCGATGAGGGCGTTACCTATGCCAATCCCGGCGCCGAGCAGTTCTTCGCCACCGGCGCCACGCAGCTGTGCCGCGGCGGTTTGCCTGATCTGGTACCATTCGGCAGCCCCGTCCTGGGCCTGGTTCAGGAGGCGCGGCAAAATACGGCGGTGATCTCCGAATACGGTATCGATCTGGGCACCCCGCGATTGGGTCCGCGCCTGGTGGACGCCACTGCCTCGCCCATTGTGGAAACGCCTGATTGCATCGTTCTGACATTGCGGGAAAACAGCATCACAACAAAGATGGATCGGCAACTGACCCACCGCGGCGCGGCCCGCTCGGTCTCGGGCATGGCGGCCATGCTGGCCCATGAGGTGAAGAATCCCTTGAGTGGCATTCGCGGTGCCGCACAATTGCTGGAGCAGAATGCCGACAGTGAAGACCGGGTTCTGACACGGTTGATTTGCGACGAAACCGACCGCATCGTCGGCATCGTTGAACGCATGGAAATGTTTTCCGATAAACCGATTGAACGCCAACCGGTCAATATTCACCGGGTTCTGGAACGGGTGCGTCAGGTCGCGCAAAGCGGTTTCGCCGAGCATGTCCGTTTTCATGAAACCTACGATCCGTCCATTCCGCCGGTTCGGGGCAATTTCGACCAACTGGTTCAGGTGTTGTTGAATCTGGTCAAGAATGCCGCCGAGGCGGCGCCCAGACAGGGTGGCGAAATAACCCTGAGCACGGCTTTTCGCCATGGTCTGCGCCTCTCTGTTCCCGGCAGTCAGGATCGCCTGAAACTGCCCATTGAAATCGCCGTGCATGACAATGGCCCGGGCGTAACGGAAGATATCCGGCCGTATCTGTTTGATGCCTTTGTGACCAACAAGGCGCAGGGTTCGGGGCTTGGCTTGGCCCTGGTCGCCAAGCTGGTGGACGACCACGGTGGTGTCGTTGAATGCACCGATGTCGCCAAGGGCACGCGGTTTCGTGTCATGTTACCCATGGATGAGAGTTGAACGATGAGGATGAACCAATGAGCAGAGGGACCATCCTCATCGCCGATGATGACGGCGCCATCCGTACGGTGCTGGATCAGGCCCTGGGCCGGGCCGGCTATGAAGTCCGGGCGACTGCGAATGCCGCGACGTTGTGGCGCTGGATTGGCGATGGCCAGGGCGATCTGGTTATCACGGATGTGGTGATGCCGGATGAAAACGGCTTGGACCTGCTGCCGCGTATCAAAAAGCTGCGGCCCGACATGCCGGTTATAGTGATGAGCGCGCAATCGACCATCATGACCGCGATCAAGGCGGCGGAACGGGGTGCCCATGAATACCTGCCCAAGCCCTTTGATCTGAAGGAACTGATCAACGTTGTGCAGCGTGCTCTGGCCGACACGCAGCATGTCGCGGGTGGTAGTGCGCCGTTGGCGGAGGGTGAGGAGGTTTTGCCGGTGATCGGCCGTTCGGCCGCCATGCAGGAGATTTATCGTACCTTGGCCCGGTTGATGCAGACCGATCTGACCGTGATGATCTCGGGCGAATCCGGGACCGGCAAGGAACTGGTCGCCCGCGCCCTGCATGACTATGGCAAGCGGCGCAATGGTCCGTTCGTGGCCATAAACATGGCGGCCATTCCCCGCGATCTGATCGAGAGCGAATTGTTCGGCCACGAAAAAGGCGCCTTTACCGGCGCCATCACGCGCAACCCGGGCCATTTTGAATTGGCCGAGGGCGGAACGCTGTTCCTGGATGAGATCGGCGATATGCCGGCGGAGGCGCAAACCCGTCTGCTGCGGGTTCTGCAACAGGGTGAATATTCAACGGTAGGCGGGCGTACGCCGATCAAGACCAATGTGCGTATCATCGCCGCCACAAATCAGGACCTGCGGCAACTGATCCGCCAGGGCCTGTTTCGCGAGGATCTATACTATCGCCTGAACGTGGTGCCCATGCGTCTGCCTCCCCTGCGCGAGAGGACGGAAGATCTGCCCGATCTGGCCCGGCATTTTCTGGGTCGGGCGGAAGCAAGCGGTCTGCCGGCCAAACGGTTGAGCCGCGATGCCCTGGAATGCCTACGTACTCACAATTGGCCCGGCAATGTTCGCGAACTGGAAAACCTGATCCAACGTCTGGTCGCGCTCTATCCCGAAGAGGTCATCGAAAAAGCAGTCATCGAGGCCGAGATCCGCCCCTTGTCTTTGACCCCGGACGCGGCGGAATTAGGGAATGGCGGTGGGCAGGTGGGCGGCGATAATATCGGCGCATCGGTGGAACAGCACTTGAGCCGGTATTTTCAGGCGCATGGCGACAGCCTGCCCCCTGTCGGTTTGTACGACCGTGTGGTGCGGGAAGTCGAGCGCCCGTTAATTCAATTATGCCTCAGCGCCACGCGGGGCAATCAAATTCGCGCCGCCGAATTGCTCGGACTGAACCGGAATACCCTACGAAAAAAGATCAAGGAATTGGATATTCAGGTGGTACGCGGCTTGAACTGATGCATAATTACAACAGATTCTCTTGAACCTGAACCATTGATGCAACATGGTCGAAACAACAGATAAAAGTCGCCTGGAAACCGCCTTTGCCGAAACCTTTGTTCCCTGGGCGCGGCAGGTCGGGCTGAGCGGCAAACTGGCGTTCGCCTTGGCCTTGGCGACCTTCGCCTCCGGCATGGCGACCTATACCGCCTGGACAGGGTCCGCGCCGCAAACGCCCGACCCGCGCGTGGTTCTCATACTGCTGGTTATCGATCTGGTGCTTGTATTGTCCCTGGGGGCGCTGATTGCCCGCCACATGGTGCGCCTTTGGGTGGCGCGGCGGGCGGGCTCCGCCGGTTCCCGACTGCACAGCCGGTTCGTGGCCATGTTCTCGCTGGTGGCGGTGACACCGGCAATTATTGTCGCCTTGTTCTCGGCCGTGTTCTTTCATCTTGGTGTGCAAGCTTGGTTCAGCGAACGGGTCCGCACCACGGTCGGCGGTTCCCTGGCCGTGGCGGAAGCCTATGTGGCCGAGCATCGCCATACTATTCGCGCCGATATTCTGGCCATGGCCAATGACATCGATCGCATAGCGCCGCGTCTGCGCGGAAAGCAGCAGCAGTTTTCGAGATTTCTGGCCATTCAGGCCTCGCGCCGTGCCTTGAGCGAGGCCACGGTCTTCAACAGCCATGGCGCCGTGCTGGGCCGCACTTTCTTGAGCGTCAGTGCCGCATTTAACGAACTGCCCCTCAATCGCATCAACGCGGCCTCGCGTAGCGATCCGGTGATATTCGAAAGTGACCGGGAAGATCAGGTTCGCGCCCTGGTGCGATTGGACGGTTTTCTCGATGCCTATTTGTTCGTCGCCCGCTTTGTTGATCCGGTGGTGCTGAACCATGTTGAAACCACACGCGCGGTGGTGCGGGAATACGAAGCGCTGGAGGGTGCGCGCACGGATATCCAGTTGACCTCGGCGCTGATCTTTATCGTGGTTGCCCTGATGCTGCTGATGGCTGCGATCTGGCTGGGCCTGACTTTCGCCAATCGCTTGGTGGGCCCGCTGCGTGGTCTGATGGTGGCCGCCGAACGCATTCGGGAAGGCGATCTTTCGGCCCGGGTTACGGAAGGCGGCAGTGATGACGAGATCGGTTCGCTCAGCCGTGCCTTCAATCGCATGACACGGCAATTGTCGGAACAGCGCGAGGAACTGGTGGCCGCCAACCGCGCCATGGATCGTCGCCGCCGTTTCACGGAGGCGGTATTGAGCGGCGTATCCGCCGGGGTGGTGGGCCTGGACGGGAAAGGAATTATCACCCTGCCCAATAGCTCGGCCGCCGCCTTATTGGAAACCAGGGTCGAGGCGTTGACCGGAAAATCGTTCGCCGAAGCGGTGCCGGAAATGACGGAACTGTTGCAACGGGCGCGTCAAAATCCCGGTCGGATCGTGGAAGGCGAGGTCTCTCTGATCCGCGAGGGGCATCGCCGCACGTTCATGGTGCGCATTCGGACCGATCAGACCGCCGACCAAAGATTTGGCGCCATTGTGACCTTCGATGACGTCACCGAACTGGTGACCGCCCAGCGCACGGCTGCCTGGGCCGACGTGGCCCGACGCATCGCGCATGAAATCAAGAATCCGTTGACGCCCATCCAGTTGTCGGCCGAACGGTTGAAGCGAAAATATCTGAACCAAATTTCCGACGACCCGGAGGTCTTCACCCAATGTACCGATACGATTATCCGCCAGGTGGGTGATATTGGCCGCATGGTGGACGAGTTCTCCGCCTTTGCCCGCATGCCAGCAGCTGAAATGAAGATCGAGGATCTTTGCGAGATCGTGCGCTCAGCGTTGTTCGCCGAAGAGTTCGCGCACCGGGATATCGACTACGCGGTGGATTTGCCCGGTGTCCCCGTCACAATCCGTTGCGATAGCCAGCATATAAACAGATTGCTGACCAATATTCTGCAGAACGCCCAGGAAGCAATCGAGGCGCGTCAACCGCCCGATCAGGGCGCGCTGGCGCCCGGTATTATCAACGTTGATCTGATTATGGACGGGCCCAATGCGATTTTGGATGTACGCGACAATGGCATCGGCCTGCCGGCCGAGGGGCGCGAGAGGTTGACCGAACCTTATGTAACAAACCGGGAAAAGGGTACGGGTCTGGGCCTAGCCATCGTCAAGAAAATCATGGAAGAACATGGCGGACGCATGCGCCTGGAAGATGCGAAGGAAGGCGGGGCGCGGATCCATCTGAGTTTCCCCTTGTATGAAAAATTGAATGATGAAGATGTTGTACGGAGTGGAATAGCGTAATGGCCAGGGACATTCTGATCGTCGATGACGAGGCTGATATCCGTGAATTGATAGCCGGCATTCTATCCGACGAAGGATATGAAACACGCCGTGCGGGAACCGATAAGCAGGCCCTTGCCGCCGTGGCTTCGCGCCGGCCATCGTTGGTCATCCTTGATATCTGGCTGCGTGGCAGCAAGCTGGATGGAATTGAAATTCTACAACAGATGCGGGCCCAACATGGCGATCTGCCGGTGGTCATGATTTCCGGTCACGGCAACATTGAAACGGCGGTACATGCGATAAAGTTGGGGGCCTATGACTTTATTGAAAAGCCGTTCGAAACAGATCGCATGTTGCTCATCGTCCAGCGGGCGATTGAAGCGGCCCGGCTGACTCAGGAAAATCGCGAGCTGCGCCGCCGTGCCGGTCCGGAAACCGAAATCATTGGCGACAGCGTGGAAATAGCAGCCATGCGGTCGGCCATCGAAAAAGTCGCGCGAACGGGTAGCCGGGTCATGATTGACGGCCCCGCCGGTGCCGGCAAGGAGGTCGTGGCACGGGCCCTGCATGCGCAGTCAAACCGGGACAGAGGCGCCTTTGTCGTCTTGAACGCCGCGACGATGGCGCCGGAACGCCTGGAGGACGAGCTGTTCGGCGTTGAACGCCAGGAACTGGCAGTCAATGAGGCGGGTGGAGATCATGGCACCAATGCGCCCGATCGGGTTGGTGTGTTCGAGCAGGCCCATGGCGGAACATTGTTCCTGGACGAGATTGCCGATATGCCCCTTGAAAGCCAGGCCAAAATTCTGCGGGTCTTGGTCGACCAGAGTTTTCAGCGGGTCGGCGGCCGGGAAAATGTCGAGGTCGACGTCCGCGTGGTTTGTTCGACCACCAGGGATCTGCGTGAAGAAATCGCCCGGGGTAATTTTCGCGAAGACTTGTATCATCGCCTGAACGTTGTCCCGCTATCCGTACCGCCGCTACGGGACCGGCCCTCTGATATACCAATTCTGGTTGCGCATTTCATGAACCGTTCGGCGGAAACCCTTGGTCTTATGGCACGAGAGGTATCGCCTGACGCCATGGCCGCGCTGCAGCGCCATGATTGGCCGGGTAATGTGCGGCAATTGCGTAACATCGTTGAGAACCTGGTGATCATGGCGCAGGAAGAAGGCGCGGTTATCTCCATCGATATGCTGCCGATGGAAATCAGCGCGCCGACTCCCAGCGCCATACGTGACAGCGGTGAAACGGAAGTGATGTCCCTGCCGCTTCGCGAAGCCCGGGAAATATTTGAACGGGAATACCTGATCGCCCAGATCGGCCGGTTTGGTGGTAACATCTCGCGCACCGCCGAATTCGTCGGCATGGAGCGTTCGGCGCTGCATCGAAAGCTGAAGTCCCTGGGCGTGGCGACCCGACCGTAGATCGAGCCGGAACAGCAACAGTGGAAATGTCATGAAGGTGATCGTTTGCGGTGCCGGCCAGGTCGGCTATAACATCGCCCGGCAATTGTCCGGCG
>JABIRL010000043.1 GCA_018667855.1 Rhodospirillaceae bacterium | reverse complement strand
GATCATCGCGGCGGCTTTTTCGCCGATCATGATGGTTGGTGCATTGGTGTTGCCGGCGATGATTGAGGGCATGACGGAGGCATCGGCCACGCGCAGCCCGTCAATACCATGTACGCGCAATCGGGCATCGGTCGCCGAGTCCAGTGCGTCGCCCATGCGGCAGGTGCCGACCGGGTGATAATTGGCGATACCGCGGGCGCGGACATCCGCCAGCAATTCCTCGTCCGAGGCAACGGTGGGTCCCGGCACCACTTCCTCGACCATATAGCGGGACAGCGCGGGCTGGTTGGCGATTTGCCGGCAGACCCGCATGCCATGCAGGATGGCCTGCTGGTCATAGGGGCTGCGCAGGAATTCATAGCTGATTGCGGGTGGCGCCAGGGGGTCGGGGCTTTTGATGCGGACCGAGCCGTCGCAATCAGGACGCAGGTGCACCGGGCTCATGGTGAAGGCGGGGAAGGGATGGGGGATTACTTCCTCGGAGGTTCGCTCCATTGCGCTCCAGGAGAACATATTGATCTGTATGTCGGGGCGTTCGAGAAGCGGATCGCTGCGGATAAAAGCCCCGGCCGTGATCGCGGTGGAGGTCAACGGCCCGGTTCTGAACAGGGCATACTGGGCGCCTGCTAACAGCTGGCGGGGCAGGCTGCTGGCCAGTTCGTTCATGGTCACCGGTTCGGCGCAACGGAAACTAAGATATGTATTGAAATGATCACGCAGATGGGCGCCAACGCCCGGCAGATCCCGCTGTACCTCGATGTTCATCCCGCGCAGCAGATCGCCGGGGCCGATGCCCGAAAGCTGTAGCAACTGCGGGGAGCCGAATGTGCCGCCACAGACCACCACTTCCCGTCTGGCCCTGGCGCTGCGAATGCCGCCGGGTGATTGATATTCCACGCCAACGGCGCGGCCCTGTTCGATCAGTATGCGACGGGCTTGGGCCGAAGTCTCGATGGTCAGGTTCTTGCGCTTGCGGGCCGGTTCCAGATAGGCTTTCGCCGCGCTCCAGCGGCGGTGTTTGGAGGCGGTGAATTGATAGAAGCCGGTGCCCTCCTGTTCGGGGCCGTTGAAATCTGGGTTCGCGGGTATGCCGCTCTCTTCGGCGGCGGCGATCATGGCACGGGGCAGGTCCCACTGTTTTGGCACGTCGGAAACCCGCAAGGGGCCGCCCTGGCCATGCAATTCGTCGCCGCCGCGTTCGTTGTCCTCGGCCTTCTTGAAGAACGGCAAGACGGAATCCCAGTCCCAGCCTTCCAGGCCGCGCTGACGCCATCCGTCATAGTCGGCCGGCGCGCCACGCATATAGATCGTGCCGTTGATGGAGCTGCTGCCGCCCAGCACCTTGCCGCGCGGCTGGTAGAGGACCCGGTTGTCGAGCGATGCCACCGGCTCACTCTCAAACTTCCAATTTACCCTTCCGTCGGTGAACAGCTTGGTGAAGCCGAGGGGAATATGGATCCAGGGACTGTCGTCGGGCGGACCGGCTTCCAACAACAGGACGCTATGGCGGCCGGACTCGCTCAACCGGGCCGCCACCGCACAGCCGGCGGAGCCGGCGCCACTGACAATGAAATCAAATATTGCTTCGTCTGCTACCATGCCCGGTGATCCTCCCCCATGTCGTCAATCAACTGCCTTTTCTGCGTAGATCACGGTCCAGGGAAAACGCCAGGCATCATGGCTGGTCAGGCTTAGACCCTCGGCTTCCTGGAATGGGATCACTTCGATATTGGTAAATCCAAGCTCCGCGAGGCTGGCTTGCATGTCCATTTCCGCCAGCGGTTCCATGAACGGTTCGTTATTGCGCCGCCCGTGACCGTAATGGATGAAGCGGGCGAACGGGCCATCGATAGCATAGAAATCCAAATGCGCCATTCGCCCTCCCGGTGCCAGCACGCGGGCGGCTTCGGCGAAAAACTGCTTCATCTCCGTGGGTGGCAGTTCATGGATCACCATGGTCGAGGTCACCAGATCAAAGCTGTTGTCGTCATAGTCGGTATCGTAGGCGTTCATTTGGCGAAAGCGCACATTGGGCGCTTCCCCGGCGTTGTGGGCGCCCAGGGATACACAAGGGCCCGAGAGATCAATTGCTTCCACCTGGGCAGCGGGAAACTTCCGGCAAAACGGATGCGTGCTTTTGCCGAAACCGCAACCCATGTCCAGTATGTTTTCCGGCTCGCCGCGCGATGCCACCAGCTCGGTGAAACGATGATGCAGGTCCGCGTGCGCCGCTCCCATCAGGGGCGTGGTCGAACGGGCGCCGCGTTCGTAGACATAGCCGTCCAACTCGTCGCTCCACACACCGCCGGGATGTTGGTGGATATCCACCCGTTGATAATAATTGGGCATTTCCAGATCGGGTGCCAACTCGGCGCTGGTGTTCCGTAACGATGCGGACAGTTCCGCCCGGCGTTCGTCATGATAGGGCACCAGCCCGTAGCGGCCGGCATACTTGAAACGTTGCAGGTGACGCTCCAGCCAGGAGAAATAACGGTAGAGCGTATCGCCATCCAGCAAGGCGGCGACATCGGCGGGGTCTTGCGGTTTTGATGCGGCTTTTTCGGCGGCATCCTCATAGGTTTGCCGGATTTCCGGGTACAGCCGCTTGGTCCAGAAGGTCTTGCTGGCCAGCAGGAAATCCTGGGCGGCGACGAAACTGCGGTCATCCATTGCACTCTCCCTAGCTGGCGCCCTTGGCCTGTTGCTTGCCGAGCAGGTTGATCATCAGACCTTCGACAAAGGCGTCCCGGTCCTCCGCCTCGGCCAGACGTTCTTCGTCGCTAGGTTCACGGTCCAGATCTCCGTTTTCGATCACGCCCGCGACTTCCAATTGGCGTTCCAACGCCCGCATGCGGTTACGCTGAACATAGACTTCCGTGGCCAGCGCCATGACAACGCCAAAGGCGCGGTCCAGCGCGGGATCCTCGAAGAATGTCTGTTCGGGGCGATCTTCTATTAGAGTATCCGATATCCGCACGTCGATGTTCCTTCCAACTGCCTGCCTTAACCTGCGCCAATTTTCAGGCTATCGTTACCCTGATTTGGACGCATGGTTCATACTAGTACGAATAAGCGGCAGCGTGGAGAATTCGCAATGACGAACGGAATGGTATCGGCACCCCAGCCGGAGGCGGTGGAAACCGGCGTTGATATTCTTGGATCAGGGGGCAACGTGGTTGATGCGGCCATTGGCGCCGCATTGGTGCAGACGGTGGTGGATCCACAGATGTGCGGCGTTGCGGGTTTCGGCTCTCTGCATCTTTATCTGGCCGACCGGGGCATTCATACCTGCATCGACTTTCACGGCCGCGCCCCGCTGGCGACCCGGTCCGATATGTGGGAGCAGTTGATCGTTCGCGAATGCGATGACGGGTTTGGCTTCATCCTGAAGGGTGAGGTCAACGAAATCGGCTATCAGTCCATGACCACGCCCATGACCATCAAGGCCTTCGATGAAGCCATGACGCGTTTTGGAAGTCGGACATTGGCCGAAGTCTTGGCGCCGGCGATCCAGTATTGCGAGGAAGGCTTTCCCGTGCGCCCGGCTGTTCACGGATTTTGGAATCGTGGCGGCGAAGCCGGGCGCATTCCCCGTATCCGCGGCCTGACCGATGATCCCGCCACCGCCAAGATCTATACCAAGGCCGACGGCAGCCTGTATGGCATTGGCGAGATGTTGCGCAATCCGGACATGGGACGCACCTACCGCCGCATCGCTGAACAGGGTGTGGAGGATTTCTATGGTGGCGAGATTGCCCAACGGATCGATGCCGACATGCGCGCCAACGGCGGTCTGATCACGCTGGAGGATCTGAAATCCTGCGAGACTGAGACGGTCGATCCCCTGTGGACCGACTATCGCGGCTATCGCGTGGCCACCAACCAGCCGCCAGGCGGCGGCCTGATGATTGTCCTGATGCTCAACATTCTGGAGAATTTCGATCTCGCCGCCATGGGGCATAATTCACCCGACTATATCGCCACCGTGTCCGAAGCCATGAAAATCGCCACCGTGGACAAGGACACTCGCATGGGCGATCCCCGGTTTTTCGATATTCCGTTCGGTGAGTTGATGTCGAAAGACTATGCCAAAAGCATGGCCGATCGCATCAAGCGCGGTGAGAAGACATCCGTGCCGCGCATGAGCGGCGGCGGCAACGAAAGTAAGGAGACCACGCATATCTGCGTGGCGGACTCGGCCGGTAATTGCGTCACCTTGACCCACTCACTGGGTTCGTCCTCGGGCGTGGTCACGGACGGGTTGGGCTTCATGTACAACAATTGCATGATGGTGTTCGATCCCCGCCCCGGCAATGCGGGCTCGTTGGCCGCCGGCAAGGCCCGGTTTTCAGCCCTGTCCCCGACCATAGTCTTCAAGGGCGATAAGCCCTTCTTCCTTGTGGGGTCTCCCGGCGGGACGACCATCACCATGGGCAATCTGCAAGCCATCCTCAACGTCATGGATTTTGACATGACGGCGCAGGAGGCGGTTTCGGCGCCACGCTTTACCGCGACATCGGATACCATCGAAATCACCAACCGCACGTTCCGTTCCACCGAACGGGAACTGCAGGCGCGCGGTTATCCCACACGCCGGCACGCGGTCAGCCATATGATGCCGCATGTGCACGGCATCCGCATCGTTGACGGCAAGCTGGACGGCGGCGCCGATCCCTCCAACGACGGCATGGCCGCCCAGGTTTAGCTGCCCGCGAACAGGACGCCGGGTGCCATCAGGCCGTCTGGGTCCAGATGGCGTTTGATGGCTTGCATCAGGTCGCGCCGGACCGGGTCCAGGTCGGCTTCATAGGGGTAATAGCGGCCGATCTGTAAGTGTTCGGCACCGGCCTGATGCAGGACATCGCCCAGTTCTTTTCGCAAGCCATGGGCGAAGGCACGGGTCTCGGGTCTTTCGGGGCGGTCGCCGTAGCGTTTTAGCTGTCCATCCGTGACATGGTGGCGATGAAAGGCGTGCAAATCGTCGGGCCAGAACAGGTGCGGTTCAAGGACGATGGCATCGCCGCTACTTACGGTCAGCAAACTAATTTTCATTTCGTGGTCGGTCAAAGCCGCCTCATGCCGTGCCAGGGCCGCGGCGAAGGCCTCCTGGGCATCCCCTACATCACCCAGGCGAAAGACGCCGTGAAAGGGCAGCCAGCGTTCGCCGTCGGGACCCAATAATGCCTTGATGGGGCGAAAGGGCCGAGACCGGGTCACCCTGGGAATGGTGTCCGGAATAGCCTCGCCACCCGTTTCCAGCGCCATGGCGCCGGCCCTGGCCAGGCGGGCACCAGCATGGTCCTCGTCCTCACCTTCGACACAGATATGCAGCGAGCATTGCAGATCGGCCACCGTCCGCCGGCCCTCGCGAAACAGTTGTGCCAGGCGGCCGATCCGCTGCCGGGTCGAGCCGGCCTGGCGCAGGACATCCATGGCGATTTCCGCGCCTTCCAGAAATTCGAAGCCGCCCCGGGCCAGATTGATATGGGCTTGCCGGTCAAATCCGAAACATTCGGCAATACCGTCGCCGCCCGCAATGGCTACCTGGGCAGCCAGCATCGCCGCCATGTCCGGATAGGCGAAGGAGGCGAATACCACCGCGCCCGGTTGTTCGATCACCCGCAATATAGCTTCCGCCTTGATGCCGAAGGCGCCGCAATCACCAAGAAACAGCGCGCCCAGATCCGGTCCGCCGGGCTGGGGGTGGGGTTGGCCGTCATGGCCCCGGCCGGTGTCGAGGATACGGCCGTCGGCCAGCACGATTTTCTGCCCAATCACGCTGTTGTCGGAAAATCCGTGCATGGCGGAGCCGAAGAACGTCGCCCGTTGCGAAAGGGCGCCGCCGATGGTGCTGCGAAAGCCCGACAGAGGACCAAAAAACGGCGTCCGCAACCCGTGCGGCGCCAGGGCATCCAGCAGCGTTGCCCAGGTGCATCCGGCCTGCACACGGACAAATCGGTTGACCGTGTCAATTTCGAGAACCCTATCCATGGCCGCGGTATCAACCACCACTGAGCGGCGGTTGGTGGGAACCGTGCCGCCGCTATAGGAATGGCCGCTGCCGCGCGGCACCAGCGCATAGCCGAGTTGCGCGGCGATCGAAACGGCCTTGGCCAGATTTTCGGTGCTGGCGGGTCTTAGAATGGCCTCCGCGACGGCTTCGCCGCCGGCGATGTCATGAGAATGGACAGCGCGCAATTCGGGATCCGTTATCAACTCGCCCTCGGATAGGAAATCTTCCAACCGCTGCCATAATTCCCGTTCCGGCATGACCCTAACCCTTTCTCGACTTTCTGAATCCACTATAGCCTAGTGCCCAGAGGTATTAACCCATGCCATAATAGCCCCCAGCCAGGCGTCGACTTCCAAGCCGGCATAACAAAGAGGCAAAGCCATGGGTGCGATCGATATCGTCTGTAATCTGTTCACCGAACGAGAGGTGGCCGAGGGGCGCACCGGGCTGGACGATACATTCAAGGCCCAGATCCGCATGCCGGAGGAGATGCGCAACGGCGTTTCGATCCCGCGCTATCTGGAAAAGATGGATGCGGCAGGAATCGACCGCTCGCTCCTGGTTGCCGTACGGGCCGGTGATCTGGCCGTGCGCGGATCGTTCGAGATTGAATACAGCCGGGTGGCGGAAGTTTGCGCCGAACACCCCGATAAATTCTCCGGCCTTGCCGGCGTCGATCCTTTTCGCGGCATGGAGGGAATTTATGAATTGCGCCATGCGGTCGAGGAATTAGGCTTCGTCGGCGCCCATTTGTATCCGCACTGGTTTGGTCTGGCGCCCAATGACCGGCGCTACTACCCCTACTATGCCAAGTGCTGCGAGTTGGATATCCCGATCATGATGCAGGTCGGCCATAACCTGATCTATTCCCGCGAGCGGCGGCTGCCCAGTGTGGGCCGTCCCATAACCTTGGACGAGGTGGCCATCGATTTTCCCGAATTGAAGCTGATCGGCATCCACATCGGGGTGCCCTGGACGGACGAGATGATCTCCATGGCCTGGAAGCACGAAAATGTTT
>JABIRL010000209.1 GCA_018667855.1 Rhodospirillaceae bacterium | reverse complement strand
TCTTTATGGTTCGTGGAATAGACCCAGCGCCGCCACCCTGTCGGTGTGTGGTGATCGTGGTCGTCGTGTGCTGCGGAGGTATGAGCCATTTATCTGTCTTCCTATCGCTATGGTATGCTCGAAATCCCTGGGGATGAATGTCGTCGGCGCGGCTTTATTCAGCCGTCTTTCCGTTGGCGTCCGCCAACTTCACGCCCGTCTTTTCATGCAGGGATGCATATTCTTCCTTGGCTTTTTCCGCCCAAGTGGCGAAGGCCTCTTTCGAGACAACCTTGACCATGATCGGCATAAAGCCATGGCCCGTACCGCACAACTCGGAACACTGGCCGTAGTAGGTGCCTTCTTTTTCGACCCGCACCCAGGTTTCGTTCAACCGGCCCGGCACGCCGTCCAGCTTTATGCCGAAAGCCGGCATGGCCCAGGCATGCAGTACGTCATCAGCCGCGATCAGCAAACGAATATTGGTGTTCACCGGGATCACCACGGCTTCATCCGTGGCCAACAGGCGGGGCTGCCCGGGTTCCAGCTCCTCATCCTCGAGCATGGCGGCATCGAAGGTGAATTCGCCATTATCGGGGTACTCGTACGACCAATACCATTGGTGACCAACCGCCTTAATGGTCATCTCCGCATCCTTGGTGCTGTCCGCGTAATACAGCAGCTTGAACGAGGGAATGGCGATGACCACCAGGATCACGATCGGGATCGCCGTCCATAACACTTCCAACAAGGTGTTGTGAGTGGTGGTGCGAGGAGTCGGATTGTTCTTGGCGCTGAACTTGACCATCACGTAGAGCATCAGCAAGGTCACGAAGACCGCGATGACCGTGATAATCACCAAAAGCAAATTATGAAAATCATTGATTTGTCGGGCGACTGGCGTCACCGCTTCCTGCAACCCCATTTGCCAGGGATGCGCCATGCCATGGTCCGCCTGTGCAGACAGGCTGGTCACCAATGTGCCCAACAGCGCCATCGGCGCCAGCAAAATTCGCCAAGCCGTCATATCAAAGCCTCGATTTTATCAAAAAATTTCACGCCGGGAACTCTTCCCACTCAACCTAATCGCCCTATTTAGCCCAACGGATCGGGCAGTAACAAGTCCGTAACTTGACCTTTGTGGCGATCACAGGCGACAACCGGCCGGCAAACTGCCATGAATCAGAGGCTTGAAAGTAGCAAAATTGCTCCTATGTGGCCAATAGTATGTGAAAATTGCCAAGACGCGCGTGTCCCCATCTCACCGTGCGACCAATTGTCGCATGAAAATTCCATGCGAAAAAAATTGGCAAAATTTCTTCAAAATCATTGTTTTATAAGGGTGCGTTAACCATTGTTGGTAACTAATGGTAGGCTAGCGCCCAAGGGAGCAGACACGGTTATGAATGATGAGAAAATTGATGCCGATCCGGCCCTGCTGTTTGAGCGGGCGGGCCTGGATGAAGGCCGTATCCAGAACGTAGTCGGCGATGCCTTGCAGGGCTGCGACGATGGTGAACTGTTCATGGAATATTGCCAGAGCGAAAGCCTGGTAATGGACGACGGTCGCATCAAATCGGCTAATTTCGATACCAACCAGGGTTTCGGCTTGCGCGCCGTGGCGGGTGAGCAGACCGGTTATGCGCATGCCTCTGAATTGAACGAAGCGGCCATCGCGCGGGCCGCTTCGGCCGTGCAAGCGGTGCGCGCCGGGCACGACGGCGCCATGAGCCTGGCGCCCCTTGCCACCAATCAAAGCCTGTATCCCGACGACAATCCCTTGGGTGAAGTGGCTTTTGCCGACAAGGTAAAATTCTTGGGCGAGATGGACAGCTATGCCCGGGCCCGCGACAACCGGGTACGCCAGGTCAGTATCTCGCTGCATGGGGAATGGCAGGCGGTGGAGATCATGCGCGCCGACGGCCGCCGGATCCGCGATGTCCGGCCGCTGGTACGCCTCAATGTTTCCGTCGTTCTGGGCGAAGGCGACCGCCAGGAAAGTGGCAGTCATGGCGCCGGCGACCGCATCGGGTTCGCACGCTATCTGGAACAAGCCAACTGGCAGTCACAAGTAGACGAAGCCATGCGCCAGGCCGAGGTCAATCTATCTTCCGTGCCGGCACCGGCGGGGGAGATGCAGGTCGTGCTTGGCCCCGGCTGGCCCGGCATCCTGCTGCACGAGGCTATCGGCCATGGCCTGGAAGGGGATTTCAACCGCAAACAGACCTCCGCCTTCGCCAATTTGCTGGGCGAACGGGTCGCCAGCCCCGGCGTCACCGTGGTCGATGACGGCAGTATCGACGGCCGGCGCGGCTCATTATCCGTGGATGACGAAGGCACGCCGACCGAATGCACCACCCTGATTGAGGACGGTATCCTGAAGGGCTACATGCAGGACCGCCTGAACGCCCGTCTGATGGGCGTGGCGGTGACCGGCAACGGCCGGCGGCAATCTTTTGCCCATATGCCCATGCCCCGAATGACCAACACTTTCATGCGGGCGGGCGAGCGTGATCCCGGTGAACTCATCGCCGGCGTCAACAACGGGATCTATGCCGTGAACTTCGGCGGCGGCCAGGTGGATATAACCTCCGGCAAATTCGTTTTCAGCTGCACCGAAGCCTACCTTTTGCAAAACGGCAAGATCGGCGCCCCGGTCAAGGGCGCGACACTGATCGGCAACGGGCCGGATGTCCTGACCAAGGTCGCCGGCATCGGCAATGACCTGGCCCTCGATACCGGGATCGGCACTTGCGGCAAAGCCGGACAAGGCGTCCCCGTGGGCGTGGGTCAGCCAACGCTGCTGATTGACGGACTGACAGTCGGCGGCACGGCGGCCTAAGGGCGGATTCATGAACGAGCCCGTAAATCCCAAACCAGAGGCCCAAGGTCTGGTCGCCGTCCCAACCGGGACAACGGCGTCCGTACGCTCGGTTGCCAAGGGCGAGGGTCAGCGGATTGGACTGAAACCCGAGACCGCTCGGGATTATCTACCGATACTCAGCAACCGATATCGTGCCAAGAGCGGTGACGGCAAAGTCATTCCCTCGGCCTTTGAATTCATCAACAACAGTATGGGTGGCTGGCGCACCGGCCTGCATTTGCTGGCTGGCGAACCAGGCAGCGGGAAAACGGCATTCGCTTTGTTTAACGCCGCCGTGGCGGCCGAAGCCGGATTCCCCGTACTGTATTTAAGTTTCGATGTGCAATCGGAATTCCTGACCCTGAAACTACTGTGCCAGCAAGAAAATCTAAACTGCCGGGACGTGATGGACGGCTCTGTCGATCCGGCTGCGCTGAAAGCCGCCATGACAGCCCAGGAAGATACGTTTTCCCGCGTCACGTTGGTCGAGGCCGATCCCGAATTGTCCAATGAAAAGGCAGAGGAAATGGCCCGCCGATTGATCATGGACAGCGACCACGACCGGGCCCTAGTGATTGTTGATTATCTACAGATTTGGGCAGCCGGCAGTCGGCAATTTTCTGAATTCCGCCATGAAATCGCGAAAATGATGACGGCCATGCGGCGCCTGGCAATAAGCCTGGATAGCCCGGTGCTGGCCATATCATCGCAAAACCGTGCCCACCAGGGTGAAGCCGTGCTGCAAAGCCTTGAAGGCACCTCGGATCTGGAATATTCGGCTGATAGCATTGCGTTCCTGGTCAATGTTGAACGACCGGCCAGTCAGGGCAGCTATACCCACCCGGATGACTTAATCTCGAAGAGCCGATCCGTGTCCCTCAACCTGCGCAAGAACCGCTTTGGCGAGACCGGCTCCCGGATGGTCAAATTCCTGCCCGCCACCGGGGCCTATGACGAAGAAACTGTTCGTCGGCCCTACGGCCGCTGATAACGATCGGCGAATTTTTCAGAAATTTCTCCTCTTGGCCGCCGCACTGGTTTACCTTCCAGGGCATGAATGGGATCAAAAGCAGCAAAATCACAATTGGCGACCATGACTTTGAAATGGATCTGGCCGGGCCGGAGGACAGCAGCCTGGTCCTGTTTCTGCATGGTTTTCCGCAATCAAAATACGCCTGGCGTCATGAATTGCCGGCCCTGGCGGCTCGGGGCTATCGGGCCGCGGCGCCCAATCAGCGCGGCTATTCGCCCGGCGCCCGACCAAAAGACTTGCCCGCGTACGCCACCAAGCATCTGGTGAATGATGTCTTCGCCTTTGCTGACGCTCTTGGCGCCGATACATTTCATCTGGTTGGCCATGATTGGGGTGGTGCCCTGGCCTGGCTGGCCGCCGCCAAAAGGCCGGATCGCCTGCGCTCCCTTGCCGTGCTATCTCGCCCCCACCCGGATGCCTTCGGCAAAGCCCTGGCCGAAACGGACGATCAGCCGTACCGCTCCCGCCATCACAAGGCGTTCCTGGATCCGGAGACGGAGGCGTTATTTCTGGCCGATAGCGCCCGCCAATTTCGCGAGACGCTGGCCAGCCACGACTGCCCGGCGAAAGATGTGGATGCCTACCTGCAAACCCTGGGCACGGAAGCAGCCCTTGGTGCCGCCGTGAACTGGTACCGGGCGGCGGGCGGCAACCTGACCGCAAAAAGCGGCGACGGCACGGGCCCCGGCCTGGGCCCGATCACCGTCCCGACGTTATACATCTGGGGCGATGAAGATAACTCCGTCGGCCCGGATGCGGCACGCTGGACAGCTGATTTCGTCACCGCCCCCTATACCTTTTGCCAACTGGACGGCGTCGGCCATTTCATCACCGACCAAAAACCCGGCGCCGCGACGGAACCGTTGCTATCGCATTTGGCCCGGCATGACAGTTAGGCTGGTTAGGCTCGCAGACGGCGGTCGAACAACGCCAACATGGTCTCCCAATGCCGCTCGGCGGCGACTTTCTTGTAGACCGGACGCTGGGGAAAGACATAGCCGTGTTCGGTTTCGGGATAGATTTCGATGGTGTGCTTGATGCCCGCGGCCTGCATGGCGCCGGGCATGGCGGCCAGCTCCTCCTCGGGAACATGGGGGTCGTCGGAGGCGAAGCCGAGGTAAACCTCGCCTTTGATCTTGTTGGCCACCAGGTGAGGTGAATCCGCCTGATCGGTAATGATCTTGACCCCATGATAGGAGGCAATGGCATCAAAGCGGTCCGGATAGGCCGCGCCCACTGACATGACGAACTGGCCACTCATGCAATAGCCGACGCAGCCAACCGGTCCGGCGGCGGCGGCATCGCATTGATCAATAAATCCCAACAGGCCTTTTGTGTCATCAACCACGCGGGCATTGGTCAGGGAGCTCATGACCTCGAACATCCTGGCCCGATGGTCATCGTCATCCCGAAAACGGGCCAGGTCAAAGCCATAGTGCCCCTCCCGTCCTGTACGATAGTACATATTCGGCAGCAAAACAGTGTAGCCGACCGTGCCAATGCGAATGGCCATATCGCGCAACTCTTCGCGTATACCCGGCGCGTCCATGTACAGAATAACCGCTGGATGCGGTCCATCCTGATCTGGATGGCAGACAAACACGTCCATGACGCCATCAGCGGTTTTGATTTCCGTCTCGAATTCCTGCATGTTCTTATCCTCCCCATGTTGATCGTTGGCGATACATTGGACGAACCGGCGCGGCGGAGCAACCAGATGGGTAAATTTCGTATCTCGGCGGAAGTAAATAGTTAATAATTTCATTAGTATAATCTGTTGGTATGAATTTCAATCATTCGGCGGGTAACCGCGGTCGGCAACGGAAATTGCCGTGGGTGACGAGGATGGCATGGCGGACCTAAAAAAAATCACCCGCGCGGAATTGAATGAAATCCTGGCCCTGCATCAGGGCGCGCTGACCAATCAGCGCGGCGGTCGGCTCGCCAATCTGGAGTTCCACGATCTGGCGAACGAGGAACTGTCCGATATAGATTTGTCCCGCGCCGATTTCACCGGCGCCAGTCTTCAGCATGCGATGCTGGCAAAGACTATTTTCACCCAGGCGACCTTGTTTTGCGCCGACCTGAGGGTCGCGAATTTACGCCGTGCCAATATGACCCGATCCAATCTGCGCGGCGCTTGCATGCGCGGTGCTGATCTAAGTGATGCCATCATGGTTGACGCCGACATGCGCGAAGGCGTTTTGGCCTGGCATGATGGCACAGCATCGCAGTTTGAACACCGCAAGGCGGAAATCTCGGCGGCGATCGCGGCGCGGGCCGATTTCACCGGCGCCAAGATGGCGGGCAGTTTTGTCGCCCAGACCGATTTCACCGACTCCGTGATGCGCAACGCAAATCTGTCCGGCGCGGATATGCGTAACTGCGTCTTTGTCGGGGCTCAATTGGACGGCGCGGATCTATCCGGCGCGACCATGGCCGGCGCGGACTTGCGCAGCGCCGACCTTAGCGGCGCCAACATCGAGAAAGCGGATTTTGAAGGCGCCGAGCTGACCGGCGCGATTGTAGATCCAGAAGCTTTGTCGGCGCCGGAACTGAGCGCAGCAATCAAGCCGTCCCCGAATGCCGAAAAGGGTGAACAACTGGATGAAATCCTTGCGGCGCACCGGCAATGGGCCAACAGCGAAGGCGGGGCGCGGGCCGATTTATCCAATGCCGATTTGTCCGACCGGGACATGCGGGAAATCAATCTGGCAGCGGCGGTGTTGACGACCGCCGTTCTCAGGGGCTCCGATTTGTCTCATGGCGTTCTCAGCATGGCGGATTTGTCGGGCGCAGATATGCGGGCATCAAATTTACAGGGAGCCGACATGCGCGGCGTGAAGTTGGAGCGAGCGACCCTGAATGGCGCGATTTTGACCGGTGCCGATCTAAGCCCTCTGAAAAATACCGGCCCTTCGTCGCGGGTCTGGCGCAGCAGTCTGGCGCATGCCCGATTCCGCAATGCCGATCTGTCCGAGGCGAAGCTGACGGAAGCGGATCTGAGAGGCGCCAGTCTCGATGATGCCAATCTAAGCGGCGCTGATCTTTCGGGCGCCGATGTCACCGACGCATCCTTCCGCGGCGCGAACCTGACAGACGCCAAGCTGGACGGCACCGATATGCGCCTGGCCAACCTGGATTAGGGTAACTTATCAGCCCATAAATTGTCCTGTTTTTGAGCTGCCTGGACTAGCGCATGTCGCGTTCAATTGAACGCGCGGCCATGCGCTAAAATCTTTAAGATAGAGCAACTTATCCGCGCTCAATTGAATCCAATTGACCGCGGGTTGCTCTAGACCGGGTTCAAGATTGTGTGGAGGCGCTCCGTTGCCTGTTCGTCGTCCAGACCTTCCACGGCGGCCAGTTCGCGCATCAAGCGTTCCATGGCGGCTTCGTAGATCTGCCGTTCACTATAGGACTGCTCGGGCTGGCCTTCACCGCGATGCAGGTCACGGATGACTTCGGCAATGGATACGGGATCGCCTGAATTGATCTTGGCCTCGTATTCCTGGGCCCTGCGGCTCCACATGGTGCGCTTCACCCGCGCCCGCCCTTTCAGGGTCGTCATGGCCGTCTTCATCTTATCGGCACTGGCCAAAGGCCGCATGCCGGTGGCCTCGGCCTTGTCGATGGGGACACGCAGCGTCATCTTTTCCTTGTCGAAATTGACGATGAACAGCTTCAGCTTCATGCCGACGATTTCCTGCTCCTCGATGCCTGTAATTTGGCCCACGCCATGGGTCGGATAGACGACATAATCGTCGATGGCAAAGCCATTGGTCCGCTTCGCCTTTTTTGTGGTCTTTTTCTTCGTCTTGGTCACCATATTCAGGTCTCGTCCCACTATCCGGTAAAGTTTCAATCGTTGCTTCAGACGTCCGCCCGGTCCCGGCCTACTCGCCGGATGAAGCGGCCACTACGCTAGAGGCCAATAATTCCGCTTTGAATGTCTTAGCTGTTTCAGTGTCTTCGCCAAATCGCCACAACAGATCGCAGCTTTGCAACACAAAGTCAGGCCGCGCCCAAGCACCACCGTATTCGTTGCCGCGTCATATCACAAAATCCGCGCAAAATGAAGCCCGCTCCAATCAGGGGTCCATTTTCCCAAAAACCGTGCTCGAATTTCGTGCTCAAATTTATTGTGTCGAAGAAACCGCGCCATTGAAAACAGCCTGAGATCCGGCTTTACAATACGAACTCGAGATGGACGGCCGAGGCCCCGATAGGAGGTTGGCAGCAAGCCGTAACAGTTAATCGCGGCCACCCGGTCCGAATGGCCGCCCGCGCAACCTCAGGAGCCTTTGCCAGGATCCGCGCTGAAGTATTTGTCGAATTTGCCGGTTTCATCCTTGAAGTCGTCACCGTCGGCAGGCGCGTCGCCCTTCTGAGTAATATTCGGCCATTTTTCCGAATACTCTCGGTTCATCTCGACCCACTTTTCGGTGTCATCTTCGGTATCGGGCAGAATAGCCTCGACCGGGCATTCCGGCTCGCAGACGCCGCAATCGATGCATTCATCCGGATGAATAACCAACATGTTTTCGCCTTCATAGAAGCAATCCACCGGACAAACCTCAATGCAGTCCATGTACTTGCACTTGATACAGGCATCAACGACGACGTACGTCATTCCTTGTTCTCCCAACAATCAATAGTCGTCCCTCGGGCATGTCCCTTAGGAATGGGCATGTTCACCCCGACAGAATTTCAAAACTATGGACCGGTTGGCCCAATCCGCGCAAGAACCCGTTTCCGGGCATTGCCCCGCTCACGGTCCGAGACATAAAGCAAGCCGCCCAGGCGACGCAACAAGTTTGCTTCGTAGTCATGCAATTCGCCATCCGCATAGGCCACTTCCCAGGCCATTTCAATCAATTCGATCCGCTCCGCCTCGTTGTAGCGGTCCTTGATCACACGGGTAAAACCCAGCAATTGGTTGGCTTCGGATTGTTCCGCCACCGCCAGGTCATGCAGATTTCGTGCCTCGTCATCATTCAGGCCGAATTTCCGCCGCAATAAATTATCGATCGCGGCCTGTTCCGCTTCACCATAGTGGCCATCCAGTGTCGCGGCCTCGACCAGCAGGGCGGCGGCGGCCAACTGCAATTCATCATGAGAATGCTGGCCGGCTTCATCGCCATCATCTGACGTCTTGCCCGCGAAGAGCGCTTTGATTCGATTTATCATGCCGTTGCCTAACACGGCCCTCACGCCCTATCAACCGGGAACCAGGGGCCGTGTGCGTGATGCACCTTCCGACTATATGCTTTGCCTCCCGGGCCGGCTCGGTCTACCATTTCATGATGACAAAAACCCAGAACGCTTTCGCTCGACAGCCGTGCCAAGTGTATCAACTGGTGGTTATTCTCGGACTGTCTATGATGATGGCCGTGATGATGGCGGTGATGATGACTGGGAGTGCCGGCGCCCAGACCGCAGGCTCCGCCAGCGGCAAGGTCACGGGCAAGATCACGGCTAAGGTCGTGGGCACAATGGACGCCACTGCCGAAGGTACCATTCCAACCGACGCCGGCTTCCGCGTGCAAGCGGCCTCCGGCGGACGAGATGCCCGGGCCATCGCGGATTTGTTTCGCGCGGGGTTGGAGGAAGCAGGGTTTCAAACCGGCAGCCATCAGACCTACCACCTCAGCTTCCGAATTTCGGGCGACAGCCCGCATTCGCGGCGCGGTTCAAGCCTGGAATTGAGCGGCTCCGAGGGCAGCAGCAGCTCGGGCGATGTGAATTTGAAAATGCGCTTCAAGACAACCAGTGACAAACCCAACCGAACACGCCGCGGCCGCCGGCTGAGTATTTCAATTTCAGACAAGGATCGGAATCCGGTTTGGCAGGCCCGCCTTGAACTGCAAGCTACCGATGCCGATGACCTGGCCATGGTTGATGCGGTCATGCCCGCGCTGATGGCCAATATCGGGCGCACGATTTATGCCCTGCGCGTGCCCTAACCGAAATTAGCGGTATTAACGGTCGCGCAACCGATCCATGACCCGGCGGTCCCGTTTCGTCGGCCGTCCCGTGCCGACATCCCGTTGACCGCCGATCGTATCGTCATCGTTGGCCTTAATTGCGGCTTCCGGAGGCGCCAGGTCTTCGTACAGGGCCTGGGCTTCGGGCGCCGGGCCGCGACGCTGGCCCAGATCAAGGATCTTGACGACACGGATATGATGACCGCGCGGAAAGGTCAGAACATCGTCAACCTTGACCGTGGCGGCGGCCTTGGCCGCGATCTGGCCATTAATCCTCACCTTGGCATTGTTGCAGGCCTTACCGGCCAGGGTGCGGCTTTTGAAGAAACGGGCAAACCATAGCCATTTATCCAGGCGCTGCAGCTCGGCCATGGTCCCGATCCACCCCTTTATTTTCGCCGCAGCAATTGCCGCAAATCAGCAAACGGGGACGCCGAAGGGTTTTGGTTGGTTTTCTGTTTTTCGGATTGATTTGCGCCACCACCATTAAGATTTTTTTGCTTGCCTTGCCGTGACTTGCTTTTCCTGCCACGCCGGCGAAGGCGGTAACGCCTGGCCTCAAGGTCCCCATCCCCGCCGTAACCCAAATCGCCCAGGACCATGTCGAGCCCTTCGCGCCCCCGGCCCAACAGCGATAGCATCTCGTGACTGGCTTCGAACGGCCCGGCCTTGTCGGCCGCATGGGCCAATTGCGCCAGACGGTCAAATATATCGACCCGAACCGCGAATGCGCCCACGGACCGATAGGCGAACGCCCCCAAATGATCATAAGCTGCTTCATCGGCCGACAAATCGGCTGACAGGGGGTAACTCACGCGCCCCGGCTCCGGTAGGGCGGGATGGTCGGTATCGGGATGCATCAAACGCCATAGCCGATTGCGGAGCAGCAGGCGTGCAGGTCGCAGCAATGCCGACAGAAAAATATCCCGATAACCGAGACGCACACCCAAACGGTGCAGCTTGGCGCGGTCCTGGCCCGTCAGGCCGGCCAGCAAATCCGCCACCTGCTGCCGTGGCAGGACACCCAGGCCCTCCAGTAATTGGAACACCAGGCCCCGCGCCGCACCCTCGAACGAAGCCTCCCGCAATCGCATCAAGGGTGACAATTTAGCCCTGACATGGGCCCGCAACCAGGACTGCAGATGATGACGGGCCCGCTCCCGCAGGGGGCCGTCCAGATGATCGAACGGCAACAAGGCCACCCTGGGATCAAGGGCATGGGTGCCCTGGCCCAGGCGCGCCACCGGCGCCCCTTCCCACCACAGGGTGTCATCCTCCTGCCAGCTGATCGCATCCCGTTCGGCGGCGGCCAGTTTGGCGGCGCGGCGGGCAATTTCCCGGGCCAGAACCCGGTTGGCGGCGGTACGCAGCGCCCGGCCTTCGGCCAGATCGGCGGCGGCGTCGGGTTCGTACTTCAGACCGGTCAGGCGGCCCACATATTGCCCCTCCACCAGCACTTCGCCCTCTCCCGTAACGGCGGCGAGCAGGTCCCGGCGCTCGTTCAGGCCCCGATACAGCGCCGCCGTACGGCGATCGACAAAGCGTTGCGTCAGGGCGGCGTGCAAAGCGTCCGAGAGCGCATCCTCCACCCCGCGGGCGCGTTCCTGCCAATGGCGGGCATCGTCCAGCCATTCCGCTTGATGGGAGATATAGGTCCAGGTGCGCACATGGGCGATGCGCCCGGCCAGGGTATCGATATCGCCATCGGTTCGGTTCAGGCGGGTTATGTGGCGGTCGATCCAGTCGGCGGGCACCTTGCCGTCGTCGCCGCACAAAAACCGAAACACCCGGTTCAACAAGCGGTGATGCGCCTCGGGCATGGTCTTGGCGAAGTCGGGAATGCGGCAGACATCCCACAACAGGCGCACCATGGCCGGGCTATGTACAGCATCCCGAACGAAGCTGTCCGCCATCAGGATCTGCAAGGCCATGCTGTCGTCAGCCTCGCGCATCAGGCTCAGATCCTCGCGCGGGGCGGGCTGGCGCAGACTGGCCAGCAGGGCGGGGGCGGAACGGAAGTTCAGATCCCCGTTGCGCCAATTCAGCCGCCGCACCCTGGAGAAGCGGTGGTTTTCCACCAGCTCCACCATTTCGTCGCCGATGGGCCCGGCCCCCCCGGTGGTCCCGAATGTGCCGTCGTTCATATGGCGCCCGGCCCGGCCGGCGATCTGTCCCAACTCCGCCGGATACAGCTCCCTGTGGCCAACGCCGTCGAATTTGCGCAGATCGGCAAAGGCGACATGGTCCACATCCATGTTCAGGCCCATCCCGATGGCATCCGTGGCGATCAGATAATCCACCTCTCCCGCCTGATACAAGGCGACCTGGGCATTGCGTGTGCGCGGGCTAAGGGCGCCCATGATCACCGCCGCCCCGCCCCGCTGGCGGCGCATCAGCTCGGCCAGGGCATATACGTCCTTGGCCGAGAAGGCGACGATGGCGCTGCGCCGGGGCAGGCGCGAGAGTTTTTTCTCGCCGCCATAGCTCAGAATGGAAAACCGGGGCCGTTCGATGAATTCAGCCTCCGGCAGCAGGCTGCGGATGATCGGCTTCATGGTGGAGGCGCCGAGGAACATGGTTTCGTGTTCGCCCCGGGCATGCAACAGCCGGTCCGTGAAGACATGGCCCCGTTCGGGGTCGGCGCAAAGCTGGATTTCGTCCACGGCCAGAAAATCCGCCCGCCAGGTCAGGGGCATGGCCTCCACCGTGCAGACGAAATAGTTGGGACGCTTGGGCACGATTTTCTCTTCGCCCGTGACCAGGGCCACCGCGCCGGCGCCCTTTTGCGCCACCACCCGGTCATAAATCTCCCGCGCCAACAGACGCAGGGGCAGCCCGATAACGCCGGTGCGGTGGCCCAGCATCCGCTCCACCGCCAGATGGGTCTTGCCGGTGTTGGTCGGCCCCAAGACGGCCGTCACGCGGCCGCCCTCATGTTGTCCCCGAAGCGTTGTCATACTGTGTCAAACAGTCGTGTCTAATAGTCGAAAATGCAAGCCCGGCTTAGTCGACCCGCACCGGTGGCTCGGTGACGCTCATTCTTTGTTGGACCTTTTCGTCGGGCATGGCCATCAAACGTTGGTAGGCGTCGGCACTGTAGCCTTGCATATGGGGGCCGGGGCCGCTCGAATCAGGTTGTGGTCTTGGCTGGCCCTCAGCCTCGTGGCGGGCCGGTTTTCTGTAGACGGCGACTTCTGCCGCCGTGATACCGGCAAGCTCCATCACCTCCGGGTCAATCCAGGCATCGCCATTGATGGCTTCGTTGGAATAGGACAATTCCAGGGTCAGGTTCTCCAGCCCGGCGAAATAGATCGATTTGCAAAAGCCGTGATCGATGGGGCCCAGCACCGGCACCCCCCGCGAACGAATACGATCCTGCATGGCCATCAATTCGTCATCATCTTTCACCTTCAAAGCCAGATGCTGCATGGTCCCCGGCGCACACAGGCCGCCCGGACTGCCCGCATGGGTTTGCCCGAGGGTCGTAGGTATCTCGGCGAAATCCGGTGATTGGACGAATGCCAGGGAACTTTCATCGTTCAAACGCAGGAAGCCGTGAAAGGTATTCTCCACCCCATGCATCCAGTACAGCGCCACCAGTTCCATACCCAGAACATCCGTGAAATAGGCGATCTGCCCCTTTATATCCGCCGTGCCGATGGCCAGATGGTGCATGCCTTCGATCTTGTTCATCGTCCGCGCTCCTCGTTTGGGGTATTCCCCATACTAATAAGAATGTGGTTCCCGCAACACAAGTTCAACTGTGGATTCTATACCGTGGTGTAGATACAATGCCGCCATGACATCAATTGCGAAACTTACCAAACAGCTGGAGCGGCGGCCAAACTGCAGGCTATTTCTGGACGCCTGGTTGAAATGGCGCGGCGAGTCCCCAGTGCCAATGCGTGGTAATATTCGGGTTGAAGATCTCAGATCCGCCCTGGCCGCTACCACAATTTGGCAAATTGAAGGGCAGGACAAGTTCACTGTACGTCTGGGCTCAAGCCTAATTGAGGAATGGTCCGGCGAAGTCAGGCGTGGCAAGAATTTCTTCGATCTTATTTCAGATAGAGATAAGCAAAAGTGGAAGAGCCGATTTTCTGCTGTTCTAGATACGTCCTGTGGCATTTATTTCCAGGGTAATGAAATTCATCTGCAAAATGGTGGTGTGGTGACACACGATACCTTGATGTTTCCGGTGATCCGGGCCTGCAACGAAAAACCTTCATTCCTTTACCACTGCGCTGACCTGGTCGACCGTCCCATGTCGCTTGATCACCCACAGTTTGTTGATTTTCCGCTGAAAAATAACTACGAATATATCGATATCGGCTACGGCCTCCCATCGTGAGCCGCCAAAAATAGACACCCCGACCGCCTCTGCGCTATACACGATGCAGACGATGATGGGATGAGTGTTATGGCCGACGAAAAGAATACCCCCGAGGAATGGCGCGCGCTGGCGGCGAAAGAATTGCGCGGCAAGGCGCCCGAGGATCTGACCTGGCAAACACCGGAGGGAATCCCGGTGAAGCCGGTGTATACGGCGGAAGATCTCGAGGGGCTGGAGCATCAGGACAGCCTGCCGGGGATGGAGCCGTTCCTGCGCGGCGTGCGCGCCACCATGTATACCAACCGGCCCTGGACCATCAGGCAATACGCGGGGTTTTCAACGGCGCAGGAATCCAACCGGTTCTATCGCAAGGCGCTTGACGGCGGCCAGGCCGGGCTGTCGGTAGCCTTCGATCTGGCCACCCACCGGGGCTACGACAGCGACCATCCCCGCGTGGTGGGAGATGTGGGCAAGGCCGGCGTGGCCATTGATAGTGTCGAAGATATGAAAATCCTGTTCGACGGCATTCCGCTGGACAAGATGAGCGTGTCGATGACCATGAACGGCGCCGTGCTGCCCACCTTGGCCAGCTATATCGTGGCGGCGGAGGAACAGGGCGTCAGCCCGGACAAGCTGGCGGGCACCATTCAGAACGACATTCTGAAAGAGTTCATGGTGCGCAACACCTATATCTATCCCCCTGCCCCGTCCATGCGCATCGTCAAGGATATCATCGCCTATACTTCCCAAGAGATGCCGAAATTCAATTCCATCTCGATCTCCGGCTACCACATGCAGGAAGCCGGCGCGACCTGTGTGCAGGAGCTGGCCTTTACCCTGGCCGATGGCATGGAATACGTGCGCACGGCGGTGGACAGCGGCCTGGACATCGACAAATTCGCCGGCCGGCTGTCGTTCTTCTTCTGCATGGGCATGAATTTTTTCATGGAGATCGCCAAGCTGCGCGCCGCCCGCCTGCTGTGGGCCCGCATCGTGCGCGAGTTCGATCCCAAGGACCCGAAGAGCCTGATGCTGCGCACCCATTGTCAGACCTCCGGCGTGTCATTGACGGAACAGGACCCCTACAACAACGTGATCCGCACGGCGTACGAGGCCATGGCCGCCGTATTGGGCGGCACCCAAAGCCTGCATACAAATTCCTTTGACGAGGCCATCGCTCTGCCCACGGAATTCTCCGCCAAGATCGCCCGCAACACGCAACTGATCCTGGCCGAGGAAACCGGCGTGACCAAGGTGGTGGATCCCCTGGCCGGCAGCTACTACATCGAAAGTCTGACCAATTCCCTTGTCGAGGCCGCCTGGGAAATCATTAGGGAGGTCGAGGCCATGGGCGGCATGACCAAGGCGGTGGAAGCCGGCCTGCCGAAAATGCAGATCGAGGCCTCGTCCGCGCGCAAGCAGGCCCGCATCGACCGGGGCGAGGAAGTCATCGTCGGCGTCAACAAATACCAGACCGACGACGATGATCAGTTCGAGGTGCGGGAGATCGACAACACCGCCGTGCGCGAGGCCCAGGTGGCGGGCATTGAAAAGATCAAGGCCAGCCGTGACGAAAGCGCGACACAAGCGGCGCTGCGGGCGTTGGAAGACGGCGCCAGGGGCGAGGGCAATCTGCTGGCCTTGTCAATTGACGCCGCCCGGGCCCGGGCCACGGTGGGTGAAATCTCCGACGCTTTGGAGCGCGCTTTCGGCCGTTACAAGGCCGAGGTACGCGCCATCTCCGGCGTTTATGGCGCCGGTTATGACGGCGACGAAGGGTTCGAGCGCATCGTCGCCGATGTCGCCGCTTTTGCCGAGGCCCAGGGCCGGCGGCCGCGCATGATGGTGGCCAAGCTGGGCCAGGACGGCCACGACCGGGGCGCCAAGGTGATCGCGACCGCGTTTGCCGATATTGGTTTCGACGTGGATATCGGGCCCCTGTTCCAAACGCCGGAGGAAGCCGCCCGCGATGCCATGGAGAACGATGTTCATGTGATCGGCGTCTCCACCCACGCGGCCGGGCACAAAACCCTGGTGCCGGAACTGGTGGCGGCCCTGAAAGCCCAGGATGGCGGCGATATCCTGGTGATCTGCGGCGGGGTGATCCCGGCCCAGGACTAC
>JABIRL010000124.1 GCA_018667855.1 Rhodospirillaceae bacterium | reverse complement strand
GATCTTGCCATCACTTATGGCGATGTCCGCCTCAAAAAGGGGTGTGCCCTTGCCATCAGCAATGCTGCCGCCACGAATGATAAGATCATAGGTCATCAGAACGCCTCCCGGTTAAGTCTCGAACAGACATATTCCCCTGCGGTGCTATTTCTTTTTCTTCCGCGGGTTTTTCCTGGTGATGGTCAACTCATAGGTCTTGTCCACCAGCGCCCGGGGCGTCCGGTAGAATGCGGCAAATGCCGCCGCCACTTCGGCGCCGCCCATGGGCTTGAAGGTCGTCTTGATCTTCTTGCCATCGGCGACCAAAGCGGGGTCCTTCATGGTATTCAGCAACGCCTTGCGCAGGGCGGCGACGCGGGCCTTCGGCGTGCCGGGCGGTGCGGTAAAGGGACGGGTGATTTCCGACGGGCCGAACAGCAGCCGTGCCATCTGTTTCTGCTCTTCGGTCTTCAGCATGGTGAAGACGTTTGTCGCATTGCCGAACAGGGGCACGTTGCGCGTGGTGCCGAGCTGCACGAACAGGGTCAGATCACCGGACTTGAAGCTGGGGAAAAAGGCGCCCCGGACGGATGATTCAAACATGCCGCAGGTGCCGTCGAGCTCGCCGTTCTGCATGCCGAGGCTTACACCCTTGGTACCGCGATAGCCGTGCACCACCTTGACGTTGGCCCCCAGCACGTTCTTGAGAAACAGCGGGAAGGTACTCAGCGGCGACGTGACGCCGGTGGAACCGAAGATGATGGGCTTCTTGGCGGCGACGAAATCCGGCAGGGTCTTGATGCCCTGGCGGGCACCCTTCCAGACACCGCAGGCCATCACATCGCTATGAATACTGCCAATCCATTCGAACTTGCTGGTATCGAACTTAGCCTTGCGCTTGCCATAGAGCGGCACCATGGCGGCCGACGACGAAAAGACGCCGAGAACACTGCCGTCTTTGGGCACCGAGTTATAGATCCGGTTGGCGAGCTTCATGCTGCCGGCGCCGGGCACATTCTGGACAATGACCGTGGGATTTCCGGGAACGTGCTTGCCGAAATGGCGCGCCAGGATTCGCGAGGTGGTATCGTACCCGCCGCCGGCGCCAAATCCCACCTGGATGGCGAGCTGCTTGCCGCTATAAAAATCGGAAACCTCGTCTGCAACGGCAGCGCCGGTGAAAGCACCCGCCGCGATACCCGTAATCGCCGCAATAACGGGTAGAGGCGTTCTGAAAATCGACATTCATATTCTCCCTGATTTATGACTGCGTGCATTCTGGATTTTGCGGCGTCCGAACGCAAGGTTGTTGGCCGAAAGCCCCTGTGAGACCGGCCGTCCTGTCTCGGCAATTGACAGGCCGGTCCGAAGGGGTTTAATCGGCGCCACAGTGGAACATATGAGTCCCCCCCATGAGCCTTTCGATTCCCGGCCCCACTTCGCATAGCTATTTTTCCCAAAGATTGCGGCTTCATTATGTGGATTGGGGCAACGAGAGCGCGCCGCCGCTGCTCCTGGTCCATGGCGGGCGCGATCATTGCCGCAACTGGGACTGGGTCGCCGAGGCTCTGCGCGATGAATACCACGTGATCGCACCTGATCTGCGCGGTCACGGGGATTCCCAATGGATGGTTGGCGGCAGCTATTCATACCCCGAGTTCGTCTACGACATCACCCAGCTTATCCATCAGCTGGAGCTGGCGCCACTCACCATCATCGGCCATTCCATGGGCAGCGGCATCAGCCTGCGCTACGCCGGGACCTACCCGGAAAACGTGGTCAAACTCATCGGTATCGAAGGTCTCGGCCCCGGCCCGCGGACGGCGCTCGAGCGCATGAAAAAACCGCCCCATGACCGCATGTCCGAATGGATCGAGGAGACCAGAGGGCTTGCCGCCCGCGTGCCCCATCGCTACGCGACGCTGGATGAAGCGGTGAGCCGCATGCAGGAGGCCAACAAGCATTTGGGCCCCGATCAGGCCCGCCATCTCACCAACCATGGGGTCAACCAGAACGAGGACGGGACTTATAGTTGGAAGTTCGACAATTATGTCCGCGCCTTCACACCCTTCAGCATCAACATGGAACAGACCCAGGCACTGTGGTCGCAGATCACCTGCCCCACCCTGCTGATCCGCGGCGCCGACAGCTGGGCCGAGGATCCCGAGGAACTGGGAATTCCCGACCATTTTCAGAATGCCGAATTCGTCACAATGGAGGAAGCCGGCCACTGGGTGCATCATGACCAGCTCGACGAATTCCTCGCCCTGGTGCGGGGATTTCTGGCGCGTTAGATCAGCCGGCAATCGG
>JABIRL010000110.1 GCA_018667855.1 Rhodospirillaceae bacterium | reverse complement strand
GGAGCTGCGTCCGGGGATCTATATCCACTGGGAAAAAATGAAAGCCCGGGGCGAAAAGCTTCCGGCTGCCGTGGTTCTTGGCGCACCTTCGTGTGTTACCTTCACCGCTGCACAGAAACTCCCTGAAAATCTTGAAGAAATTACCGTTGCCGGTGGCCTCGTGGGGGCGCCGATCAATGTGGTTAAGGCGCGCACGGTGGATCTGTTCGTCCCGGCCGAGGCGGAGATCGTGGTCGAGGGCTATATCAATACGGAAATGCTGGAACCGGAAGCGCCGTTCGGTGAATCCCATGGCCATGTGAACCTGCAGGAATTCAACGCCTTTATGGATGTGACCTGCATCACCCGGCGCAGCGACCCGGTTATGACATCCATCATCAGCCAGGTGACGCCATCGGAATCGTCGTGCATCAAGCAGGTGGCCTACGAAACCATCTTCATGAACCACATGCGCGATGCGCTGGGCATCAAGGGCGTGCAGCGGGTGGCCCTGCATGAACCCCTGACCAATATCCGCAAGCTCGTCGTCGTGGTGTGCGACCGCGACATGCCGCGCACCGAGGTGTGGCGGGCGCTCTATGGCGCGGCGACGCTGCTGCGGGCCGGTGGCAAGTTCGTCATCGCGGTGAACGACGATATCGATCCCAGCAATGCCGACGCCCTGTTCTGGGCCATGGCCTATCGCTGTAATCCCATCCTCGACATGCAGGTGCTGCCCCATCGTGATCAGGGTCACGGGCCCCGTTCCAAGCGCAACAATGGCGAGGATGGATCGGTGTTGTACGACGCCACCCTCAAGGAAAACTTCCCGCCCATTTCTCTGCCCAAGAAGGAATTCATGGAGAATGCGGCCGAGATCTGGGACGAAATCGGGCTGCCCAAGCTCAAGCCGCAGGAGCCCTGGTTCGGCTATTCCCTGGGGGAATGGGGCGATGATTTCGACGAGGCCGCGAAAATGGCCACCGACAGCGACTACTGGGCCTATGGCGAACGCATCGCCCAGCGCCGCCGTTCGGATGTGGCCATGAACACCGAAGTCCGGGACGTCGACGAGACGAAGTAGAACTAAACAAGTCGTCATCCTCGGATTTATTCCGAGGATCTCCATCCAACAGAGTCTCAATGGTAGAAAGACCCTCGGAACAAGTCCGAGGGTGACGAGCTGTATGTCGGTTCTCTTGCTCGCCCACGCGCCTCATGCCATCGTCCTTGTAGAAACCGCACTGGGAGGCGGCTATGAACGCAAGGACGAAAACGTCAACACCGACACGCGATTATCCGGATCTGCATGATCACATCGCGGCTTTGGACGAGGCCGGGCTGCTGATCCGGGTCGATGGGCCCATCAACAAGGACACCGAACTGCATCCGCTGGTGCGCTGGCAGTTTCGCGGCGGCATGGCGGAGGAGGACCGCAAGGCCTGGCTGTTCACCAACATCGTCGATTCCAAGGGCAAAAAATATGACATGCCGGTGCTGGTCGGTGGCACCGGATCAAGCCCCGGCGTGTACAGCGTCGGCATGGGCGTGCCGGTGGACGAGATCAATCCCCATTGGGAAAAAGCGCGCAACAACCCCATCCCGCCGGTGATCGTAGAGGATGCGCCCTGTCAGGAGATTATCTTCGAAGGCGCCGCGCTGGATGAGGCGGGCAACGGGCTCGATGGTCTGCCCACACCCATCTCCACGCCGGGCTGGGACAATGCGCCCTATCTGACCGGGTTGGGCTATCAGACCCGTGACCCGGACACCGGCGTGCATAATCTTGGGACTTACAGGGCGCAAGTAAAAACCCCGCGCCGGCTCGGCATTAACACGTCGACGGAAAGCCGCAATGGCGGCTACATGCACTGGCTGAAATACAAGGAACGGGGCGAACCCATGCCGGCGGCCTATGTCATTGGCGGACCGCCCTCGGTGGCCTACACCGCCATGTGCAAGTTCCCCGAGGCAGTGGACGAGGTGGCCGTGGCTGGCGGGCTGGTGGGGGCGCCCATCAACGTGGTGCGCTGCCGCACGGTGGATCTGCTGGTCCCCGCCGAAGCCGAGATCGTTGTGGAAGGTCTGATCGACACCGAGTATCTCGAGCCCGAAGCGCCGTTCGGCGAATCCCACGGTCATGTGAATACCCAGGAGTTCAACGGCTTCATGGAGGTCACCGCCATCACCCGGCGGCGGGACGCGGTTTTCATGTCCTATCTCAGCCAGGTGCATCCCAACGAGACCACCGGCATCCGTGCCATCGAACTGGAATACGGATTTCGGCGGCATCTTCAGGAACACCTCGGCATCAAGGGTGTCATTAAGGTGGTCACCCACCGGGCGCTCACCGGCAACCGCAAGATCATCTTCGTGGTGGTGGAGCGCGACGTGCCGCGCACCGAAATCTGGCGCGCGCTATACGGCGTCATGACCCAACTGCGTTCCGGCGGCAAGATCGTCTTCGCGGTGAACGACGATATCGATCCCCACAATCTGGATTCGGTGATGTGGGCCTTGGCGTTTCGCTGCGCGCCCCATGACGACATGCAGATCCTCAAGCATCAGGACCGGGGGCATGGCCCCAGCGAAATGGCAGGCGGGGAAGGGGATTCGGCGTTATTGGTCGATGCCACCCTCAAACAGGATTACCCGCCGATTTCATTGCCCAAGCGCGAATATATGGAACGGGCGCGGGAGATCTGGGAGTCCATGGATTTACCCCCTATCACGCCGGAAGTGCCGTGGTTCGGCTATTCGCTGGGCGACTGGCCGGAGGCCCTGGAAGAGGAAGCCCGCCGTGCCGTCGCCGGCGATTACTGGGACACAGGCGCGAGACAGGCCCAGCGCCGCCGCAAGGACGTCGCCATGAACACCGATGTGACCGAGGTGGAATAGGGACGTCTAACGGCAGGCGAAGATCACGTAGAAGGACAGAAGCCCGGCGAACAGGGTGAAGGCGCTGACCACCGCCATGCGCCATGCCCAGGGCTGGCCCGCCTGATCGAAATAGAGATCCGGCTTGAGCAGGTAAGTCGCCTTGATATGGATCTTCTTGCGGAACCAGGTGTGCCGCGGCGGCGGCGGGACAACCAGCAGATGCTCGTTGAGTTTGCGCGCCATCACCGCCATGCAGCAGGAGCCTGCCACGAAGATCCAGATAAACGCCTTGGAGAGGTCTGCAAATTCACACATGGGCCCAATTAATACATCCGTCATGGTCGGCGGAGGCCGACCATCCAATTTCTTCTTGTGCTTTTAGTTTCTTTTTCGGGTCATGAAAAACAAAAACGCGTGGATGGTCGGCCTCCGCCGACCATGACGAATTTTTGGAAGATTACGCATTCCTAATCCCGAATGTCCTGTAGCAGCCATTCTGTGGGAATTTCGTGGCCCAGCCCTTCGGCCTTGGCAAGCTCATACGTTCGCCCGGCGACGGCGTGGAACTGATTGCCCTGCAAATTGCCCCGTTCGGAATAGGTGATCTGTTCAGACGACGTCCGGCCGCGGTTGGTGCCCTCAAGCAGATCATCGAAATAGATTACCTTGTCGGGCATGGCGACACCATGGGCCCGGGTGCCGAGAGGCTTCTGGGTAATACCGTTATCAACATCCGGCCGCGCCGCGTAGGTGATCCATTCATCGGCCAGCGACATTTCCGGCAGGCCAACCGGCGCCGGTGCATTACCGAAGCGGAAATAGACATCCACCCGTTCCTGTACGTCTGAGCCAACCATGCCGGTGCCGCCGCCTACATTGAGAATATGCTGGCCGGGCTCCAGGCACTCGGCGATCACCACCGGCACCGACGAGTTGGTCACCCCGGCGATGATGTCGGCGCCCTTATAGGCGTCTTCGGGATTGTTACAGACCACCACTTCGATGTCGTGTTTGGCGCGCATCTCTTCTGCGTAAAGCTCCCGGTTTGCCTTGGTCGGGCTGAACACCTGGACTTTCTTGATGTCACGCACACACAGGAAGGCATCCAGATGACTGCGTGCCATGCCGCCGGACCCCAGCATGCAGACCACTTCGGAATCTTCGCGGCTCATATATTTGACGCCGATGCCGCCATCGGCGCCGACCCGCATATGTTGCAGCACGCCGTCATTGATAAAAGCCAGCGGCTCGCCGTTTTCCACGTTGGTGACCAGGATCAGGCCGCAATAGAGACCGGGCTCGCTGCAGTATTTTTCATGGACACGAACGCCTTCATATTCGGTCTCGTAAGTGACATCGGATTTCATGCGGATGGCGAAATCCCCGCCGACGGATCCGCCCTCCATGGTGCCCCACTGATAGACCTTGCCGTCCCGGGTGGGGATCTGCACATCGATCCGTGGCCGGCACACCGCTTCCCGCTCGGCGAGATCGCGATAGGCCTTCTCCAGCGCGTCGATGGTGTCCTGCATGGTCAGCACCTGGGCCACCATGTCGTTATTGATGACGAGGGTCATTGGTCGCGCACTCCCTGTTCGCTTAATCCCGGATGTCCTGCAGGAACCATTCTGTCGGTACTTCGTTGCCGATGCCGGCTTCTTTGGCGAGTTCATATGTACGGCCGGCGACGGCGTGGAACTGGTTGCCCTGCAGATTGCCCCGTTCCGAATAGGTGATCTGGTCGCGTGATATGCGGCCGCGGTTGGTGCCGCCGAGGATATCCTCGAAATAGATCACCCGGTCGGGCATGGCGACACCGTGACCGCGTTTGTTCTTGCGCTTGTTCTTGAAGCCGTAATCGTGATCCGGCCGCGCCGCATAGGTGAGGAATTCATCGGCCAGATCCAGTTCCGGCAGGCCCTGCGGCGCCGGCGCGTTGCCGAAACGGAAATAGACTTCGATGCGGTCCTGCACTTCCTGGCCCGGGATGCCGCCGCCGCCGCCCACATTGACCACATGCTGGCCGGGTTCGAGCCATTCGGCATTGATCACCGGCACGGCCGAGTCAGTACAGCCGGAAATAATATCGGCGCCCTTATAGGCATCGCGCGCCTCGTCACAGGCCACCACTTCGATGTTGTATTTCTCGCTCATCTCGGCGGCAAAGGCTTCGCGGTTTGCTTTGGTCGGGCTGAACACCTGGACTTTCTTTATGTTGCGGACACACATGAAGGCATCCAGATGGGTGCGGGCCATGCCGCCGGAACCGATCATGCCGACCACGGTGGAATCCTCGCGGCTCATATATTTGACGCCGATACCGCTATCGGCGCCGACCCGCATGTGCTGCAGCACCCCGTCATTGATGAAGGCCAGCGGCGTGCCGGTTTCAACATCGGTGACGAAAATCAGCCCGCAGAACAGCCCCGGTTTTGTGCAGTATTTTTCCTGGGTGATGGCACCGTTGTATTCAGTCTCATAGATGATGTCGGACTTCATGCGGATGGCGAAATAACCGCCCACCGATCCGCCTTCCATGGAGCCCCACTGATAGGCTTTGTGGGGATCGGAAGTGGGGATCTGGATATCGACACGGGGACGGCATACCGCTTCCTTGGCCACCAGATCGGCATAGGCCTTTTCCAGTACGTCGATGGTGTCCTGCATGGTGAGGACTTCCGAGACCATGTCGTTATTGATGAAGAGTGTCATTTTAAAATCCAAACCTTTCGTCATTGCCGGGCGTGACCCGGCAATCCAGGGACAGCTTCTCGATGGATCCCCGGATCAAGTCCGGGGATGACGTAAATGAAAAAGTATTTTCATTCTCGTCAATTGAGCGACGTGTGCACGTCGACCAGCGCAACCTGTCCATTTTCCACCGCCGCGACGGCGCGCGAAAAGGCGCCGCTAAGTTGCTTGGGATCGCGCACCGCTTCTTCAGCAAAGGCGCCGTAGCCCCGGGCAACGGTACAGTAATCCGGCTCCGGCCCAACCATGCGCTGGCCGATCCAGGCGTTCTCCGCCGGCCGTCCGCGCCGGTAGGCGAGGGTGATCTGATGTTCCTCGTCATTGCCAAAGGAGGTGTTGTTGTGCAGCACGATCAGGATGGGAATCTTGTAATGCACGGCGGTCCATATGGCCGCCGGTCCCATGGTGAAATCACCATCACCGATGATGGCGACGTTGAACTTGCCCTGATCGCGTCCGGCCAGCGCCGAGCCGATGATGCCGCCCGGCCCATAGCCGATGCCGCCGCCGATGGAGTTCGACATGAATTGACCGGCTCCGTCGAATTCCCAGATGCCGTCATACCAGGCACGGTAGTTGCGTGCCGCCAGCAGCCAGTCCTTCTCCTTCACTGCGTTATAAAGTTCGGCCGTCATGCGGGGCAGGTAGATGGGTACCTGATCCCATTTGGCCATCATGGCTTCCTGCTGCTCGGCGCGCAGCGTGTCGTGAAGGTCCGAGATTTCGGCGCGCCGTTCTTCGGCGCGCTTGAGCCATGCCGGGTTGCCGGCGGCGCGGCGTTTGACCTCGTCGAGCACCTGAGCCAACCCATGCATCCCATCGGCCTGAAGCTGAACGTCAACCGGCTGGATGGGGCCCCCGAGATGGGTCCAGTGCCGAACCGCGAAATCATTGAGCGACAGATCGATAACCTTGCGGTCCTTGGCGGAGATGGCATCGCCGGCGCCACGGGCGCCTTCATAGGCCCCTACATTGTTGGAGATATCCAAACAATCGATGCAGAAGATGGCGTCGGTCTTTCCGAGAAGAAGCTTCTTATATTCGCCTTCCTTCTTGGTGCGCCCGAAGCTGGCATTGAGATTCTGTGGATGGTTGGACGGCATGCAGATGATGTCATGGCCGTCCTGATAGGCCGCGCCCAGGGTTTCCACCAGCTCGGTCAGCGGCGGGGTCGCCTCGGCGTGATAGCCAATGCGGCCACCGAAGATCAGCGGCCAGTCTGCTTCGGTCAGGACATCGACGGCGGCTTCCACCTGTTGCTGCGGCGCGGCGATGGGCGGCGCCGGCTGGTATCGCGGGGCTTCCACCTCCGGCATGTTCGTGCCGTCCGGGATGTCCGCTTCCTGCACCACCACATCAACCGACACATAAGTCGGTGAACAGGGGCCGC
>JABIRL010000260.1 GCA_018667855.1 Rhodospirillaceae bacterium | reverse complement strand
GCGCAGGTTGGGGCCGCTTTCATACAGCTGATCGTCTACCAGCATATCCACGAAGCCGACCAGATATTCCGCTTCCGCCAGGGCGGCGGTGTATTCCGCGCTGCGGGCCTCGGCGATAATTAGGTCAAAGCCCTTGGGCGCCAAATCCCGCGCCGAGTCGGCGGCGGCGGGAAACTGTGTAACAAAGACAATCTTCGGGGCCATGAAGCGCCCTCCCATAGTTCTGTTCAAGTTTTTTTAGAAACCGGTCACGTCGGAAAATGTCGTGCCGGCCTCCGCCCAGGCCGCGTGGTTCTTTGCGATGGTGTCGCGAACGGCTTGCGGCGGTTCAACTTCCCTGGCAAATATTTCATCCCCCGCCAAGGCCACACGCCAAGCATGGACCCTGGGATGCAAGCGGTCAAACGGGTATCCAGCAAAATTCAGGCGGCTGGCATAAACGAACCAGGCAATATCCATGATGCTCGGTTCCTGGCCCAGAAAATGGGGGGCGGTGGCTAGGCGCTGCTCTAAACCCTCGAACGCCGACCGGAACTTCGCCGCCGCCGCTCGGGCGGTATGGTCCGTGATGCCTTCCACCGCCAATCGTTCATAGAATTCGATTTCATGGGATCGTTTCTCGTGATCCGGCGCACCGTTGACCGTACGTTCGCCGTCCCGATAACGGGCCAGAATTTCCGACGTCTTGTTGGATCCGGTGCGGCCATAGACGAAGCGGAAGCTAAGCGCGCGGAGATCAAGATGCAGATCGTCCTCTTGCCGCAACAACGTGGCGATGTCGGCCGCATGATCCGCCGGAAACAGGCGCGGGTCTGGAAATTCTTGGTCCAACAGCGCCAGAATATCATTGCTCTCGATATGAACCGCGCCATCCCAAACCAGAACGGGCACAAGACCGCGCGGATTGATCCCCAGAAACCAATCGGAATAGGTCTCGTTGCCGGCCAGGTCCAACTCGTGACCCTGCCATTCGATACCTTTAAGATTGAGGAAAATCCGCAGTTTTTGCGAGCAGGACGACATCCGGCCATGAAAGATATGCAGGCCTTGCCAGTCCAGCACGTCCCGGCTGGCGATGTCGGTATCTATCAATCGCACCATTTCAACAACCGTCTTCCCGGCGAGGCGACGGGGCAAATGTTCCCCGCCCAGGCGAAATTTATACATAGTCCGGTCGCATTGGGGAAGGCCGGGACGGGGATGCAGCATCTAGAGCAACCTGTGTTTATTTGAACGCAGATAAGTTGCTCTAACTCTTTAAATTAGATCAAATTATCAGCCGAAAATCGAATCCGATTTTAGGCTGTTTGATCTATACGAGATGGGCAAACAACGAGAACCTGATTTCACCATCCACGGCGCGGGTGACATGACCCTGTCCTGTCGTATCCTCGCCAAAAAAGACGCTACCGGGCCTCAACTCGCGCTCCGTGCCGTCACCGTTCCTGACCCGAATGCCGCCAATCAAAGGCAGGACAATTTGCTGCTGCGGGGCGTTGTGGAAATCATAATTCAGGTCACCCGATGCGAGGACGTATTGGAACCCGGAAATTGCAATGGCTTCCGTCGTCAAACTTCCATCTCCCGCAATAGAGTAGGACATCGTTCCATCTTCGAAATGAGATCGGTCATCACCGCCGGTGATATTACGGAGATAGGGCAGGGCAGGTTCGGACATGGTCCCGGGCGGCGCGGCCGCTGCGTTTTGGGACGGCGGTTCGGAACCGATCTCGGCGGCACGGACCGGTTGTTGGTCGCAGGCCGCCATGGTGAGGTCGTCGCCCCCAAAATCAGCCAATTCCAAGATATCACCGGGCAGAAATATCCGGGCTTCGCCATCATCGGCGGTGAAACTGGCGGCCCCAGCCATGATCATGATCCAATTCCGCCCACCGGAGGCGCCGCAGCCGCCGGTGAAATCACCGGGCCAGCCGCGGAAGCGGATACTCGATGCTTCAATGACGGCGGTCTGGCTTAACGGTCCCAATACCCTGTCGTAGGCAAGGGCAGCATCCTCAAACACTTTCCGCCCACCAGCACCCGCGACCCATCGCGTCAATGCGACGTGGGTCGCTTCAGTATTGTTCATGGGGGCTTTCCAACTCTTCCACAGACTACGTGGGTTTTGAAATTCTTAGTAACAATTGAACGAATTCAAGGAATACGTTATGCAGCAAAATGAAAAACTACAACTACATCCGCCTCCCGGCACTGGTTTTTCTGCTCACAATCCTCCTTATGATTGCGTGGGAGTTTCTGCTCGAAGCGCCGCTCATGGCTTTGCTTGGGAGTGGCGACATCGAGACCGATCAACAGCGCTGGCGCTATGTCATGACGGCGGCGGTTGTCTCGATTCTGGCCTTGGCGCTACCAGTATGGCGACTGCGCGCCAGCGAAATTGAGCGCAATCGCATGGATATCGAGCTCAAGAATATCCAGACCGATCTGGAAAAGGTGCTGGCGGATCGGACCAAGGAGTTGCAGGTATCCAACGAGCTGCGGCAGGCCACCGATTATCGGTTTCAGGATTTCGCAATTGCGGCTTCGGATTGGTTCTGGGAAATCGATGCGGAACGCAATTACACCTTTATGTCACCGGCTGTTGGCCGATCAATTGGCAATGAAGCCAGCTGGTACATTGGCAGGAATCACGATGAGGTCGTCGCCCGCTACTATGACCCGGCCGATTGGCGACCCTTTGACGATGCCTTTGCCGCCCGAAGTCCGTTTCGCGACCTGATATTCGCCCGGACCGACGATGCGGGAATCCGCAAATGGGTCCGTACCAGCGGCGTACCGGTGTTCAGTCAAAACGGTGACTTCAAGGGTTTTAGGGGCTGCTCCGCCGATGTCACGGATAGCGTTCTATCGGAGGAAGCGCTGCGGGACAGCCATCAACAGTTGCGCCTGATCACCGATGCCTTGCCGGCCCCGATATTCTATGTGGATGCGGAAGAACGCTATCGATTCGTAAACAAATTCGCCCGGGACTGGATGACGAAATCGGAAGAAGACGTCTTGACCTTGGCCGTCACTGAAGTCTTTTCCGCGGAGACCTACCGTAGGCTGAAACCCCGTATTGATGCGGCTCTATCCGGCGCCACGCAAGATTTTGAGGCGGAGATACAATTTCCCGATGGCGGTATCCGGGAGGTGAAGGTTACATATGTGCCTCACTTGGGCCCCGACAACAAAGTGCTCGGTTTTTTTGGTCTGTCCATGGACCTGACCGAGACCCATGCGTTGGAAGAGCAACTGCGCCAGGCGCAAAAAATGGAAGCGGTCGGTCAGTTAACGGGCGGCATTGCGCACGACTTCAACAATCTGCTGGCGGTCGTCCTGGGCAATGCGGAAATGCTTAATAGCCGCACCGACGACGATACCGAAATTCAAAACACGATCGTGCGGGCGGCGATCAAAGGTGCCGAGCTGACCCAAAGCCTGCTTGCCTTTTCCCGCAAACAACCCCTCTCGCCACGAAACATCGATCTGGCGGAACTCGTCGCCGGCATGTCGAACATACTGCACCGCAGTCTGGGCGAGACTATTGAGTTGACCACCGTATCGGAGCCGAGCCTGTGGTTCGCGATGGCCGATCCGGGACAGGTGGAAAATGCCTTGCTGAACCTTGCCATAAATGCCCGTGATTCCATGCCTGATGGGGGCAGGCTGACAATCAATTGTGAAAATATCCAACTGGAAAGCAAAAATGCGCTGGAAAATCTGGATGCCTTGGCCGGCGATTATGTTGTGTTGGTTGTCAGTGACACCGGCACGGGCATGGATGCGGAAACACAAGAGCATGCTTTTGAGCCTTTCTACACGACGAAGGACATTGGCGCGGGCAGCGGCCTTGGACTTTCAATGGTTTATGGCTTTGCACGGCAATCCGACGGGCATGTTGAGATATTCAGCGAGGTCGGTCAGGGTACCACGGTGAAATTATATCTTCCCCGCGCCCCGGAAAACGCCGTCTCGGCCGGTTTTCGAGACGGAGAAGACACGCCCCATGGGCGGGGTGAAGTGGTGCTGGTGATCGAGGATGACGAAGACGTGCGGGCCCTGACGGCGAAAATGCTGACGGCTCTCGATTACCGCGTATTTGAGGCCGGCGACGCCGGCGAGGCACGGCGAATTTTGTCGGGCGACGGTGAAATCGATTTGGTGCTCTCCGACGTGATTCTGCCGGGTGGCACCAGCGGCCCGGAATTCGCCAGGGAATTGAGCGACCTTTTTCCGGGTCTGAAGACCGTCTTCATGTCAGGCTATCAGAATCCGAAAGCCTCAAGCGGCACTTCGCCGGATCCCGCCAACGTGCTTCTTAGAAAACCATTCAGCCGCCAACAACTGGCCAGAACCATTCGAGATGCATTCGAGCAAGATTAAGCGCGATTTGCTTTAAAGCGGGATCGCCAGCAAGGTGTCGATCTTGTCGCTGTCCAGGACCACCAGTTTGTCCACGAACTGAGGCCGGTCGCCGGAAAGGTCAATGCTGTCCAGATAGCGGCCGCTGAGGAATAGATCCTGGCTGCCGTCGATCATGGTGCGGACCACGATGAAGCTGGCCTCGGCCTGGACCAGGCCGCCGCTTTGGCCGGTGATGCGCACGGCGGAAACGATATGGCGATAGCGCTGGGGTTCGAAGATATTGGCCTTGCGCAGAGCGGCCACCCGATCTTTCATCATGTTTCGGTTGCGGGCATCGATGATGCCGACGGGCAAACCCTGATCATGGTTGAACATCGTGGTGATGCGGTAGTGGGCCTGTTCCGTAAAGAAGTCCGGCCAGCGTTCCAAATCGTCGCTGTCAATACAATGGGCGTAATCGGCCAATAGTTCCGAGACGGTTCCCACAAGGGCAGCAGTATCAACCATCAGATATCCATCAGGTCGCGGTAAATTTTCCAGAATCCCCGGATCGAGGTTTCCGTGGCGCGGCTTGCCATGCTGGCCGCTTCGTCGCCGCCCATCAGAACGACCGAGGTTTCATCCTTCGTGCCCGGCAGGGCGCGCTGGATGAAGTTGCCCACCGCGCCGTCTTCCATGGAGATATAGCCGGCCGGGCCGATGAAGTTGGCTTGCATCAGGCGTAGGTCCGCCAGCTCTTCGTCGTCATCCTCGAAGCCATAGTTGGTCCAGACGATATCGGCCCGGTCCACGCCCCGGGGCACGATCTGTCGCACCACCAAGCTGTTGCGCACCTGTTGCAGCACCAGATTTGGAAACACGGACAGGATCTGCAAGGTGATGCCGTCGTCGAATTCATCCCGCCCGCCCATCAGACCGGGTTCCTTAAGGCCGAATTCGCTATCGGCGCGCAGCTTGGCGGCATCGTAGTCGCTGTCGTCCGCGCCATTCGCGGCATTGGGCTCTAGTTTGGAATAGCTAACGTGATGGCCGCCGTTTTCCGAAACAATGATGCCGCCCTTTTGGCTGAGGCGGTTGACCCGGAAAGTGGTGAAGAACAGATGCAGGATGCTGGCGTGATAGGGATCGCGCACATTCTCGGCATACAGCTTCCAATTATTGCGCATGGTCTGGGTGTAATAGCCCAGCACCTTCGGCGGCCGGGGCAGCACCCGGTGGATGCGGGCGACGATATCCGGGCCCAGATAGTCCTCCAACGGCGGTACGGTGGAATCGAAGCTGCCGAATACCAGACCGGCCAGAACGGCGATCTTCACCCGCCGCAGGCCATGCTCCTCGCGTTTGAAGCTGTCCGGCATACCGCCCTCGCCCTTGACGCCGTTCTGGAAAGCGACGCCCACTAGATTGCCGTCGTAGTCATAGGACCAGGCGTGATAGACGCAGGTAAAGGCCTTGGCATTGCCGAAACGTTCCAAACACAGCAATGCGCCGCGATGGGCGCAACGGTTTTCGAACCCCCGCACCTTGCCATCCTTGCCCCGCACAAGAACCACCGGGATATCGCCTAAGAATGTCGTTTTAAAGTCGCCGGCATCGGGGACTTCGCATTCAAGACCGAGGAAATTCCAGGTCGGCCCCTGGAACAGTCGCGCCCGTTCCCTGGCGTAGATCTCCTCGTCATCATAAACCGCGTAAGGGACTTGGGTCAGTCCCTCATCAACCCAAATGTCGCCCATGTCCGTCATCTGTCCGTCATCCCACGACCGCCGCAAAACGCGCCAGGCTTTCGACCGGCCAAACCTGGTCTCGATCATAATACTCTTCGAACGCCGGCACACCCTCGGGCAATGTCAGCCAGGGCTGCTTCGACCGGGTGAAAATATGCATGTCGGGCTTGAATTGTTTAGGATCATCCAAGGTGCCGACCCGAACGAACCAGAATCCGGGTCGATAGTCCGTCCAAACGTAGGTTCCGCATTTGCTGCAGAAATAGACACAGCTATTCCGGCCTCCGTCGGTGAACCTGAACGAGACCGGTTCGCCGGAAAGCAGTTCCACTTGATCACGTTCGATCCAGGCGTTGAGCACGAAGGCAGTGCCGGTAATGCGCTGGCAATCGGTGCAATGACAGGCATGCACGATGATCGGCTTGGCCCGCAAGGCGTAGCGGACGGCACCACAGGCACAGCCGCCTTCGGCCTTAGTCATCACCGGCCCGAGATTTCTGTACGGCTTTTTGGCCGGCTTCCTGGCCGGCTTCCTTCTGGGCCTGACGTTCGATCTCGCTTTCCACCGCCGCCTGGGCCTGGCCGACGAAGACTTCACGATTTTCGTGGCTGTAATCATAGGATATCTGGCGCAGACGGTTCTTGCCGTTGAAATAAGGCACTACATAGCGGGCCATCAGTTCGTAATGTTCCAGGGTGGCGTCGAAATCGGCCCAGTTGTGGGCCAGCTCCAGATAGGCGCCGAAACCGCCCGATCCCTTGAGCAGTTTCTCGATGTGGCGGATGGCGTCGTCCGGATCGCCGATCACCGCCATACTGTTTTCCGTTAGATACTCATAGGCATTGTCGATCTCAGCCGGCACGATGGGGAAGGTGGCGATATCGCGGAAATACTGGGCCCAAGCCTCCAGGCCATGTTCCACATTTTGTTTCGCCTGTTCCTTGCTGCGGGCCACGTGGGCCAGGGTAACGACGCGCCATTTGTCCCGGCTGACGGTTTGCCCCGCCTCTGCTGCCGCTTCCTCGCACATGCGCCAGTTCTTGGCATGGGCGGCCAAGGCTTCATCGGAGGTGCCGCCGATGGACAGCATGCCCAGGCCATGCCGGCCCGAGGCCAGGGCGCCTGAGGGGGAGCGGGCGCAGGCCACGGCCATTTCAATACGCGGCCGGGTATAGCAGGGCAGCTGCATCTGGGCGTCCTGCAGTTCGAACCAGTCGGTCTTCATGGTGACCCGTTCGCCATCCAGCAGGGCAATGATGGCATCCAGGGCCTCGTTCATCATGCGGCGCTGGTTGGCGGGGTCGATCCCCATGCGGAAGGCATCACCCACCAGGGCGCCGGGCCCAACCCCGAACATGGCCCGGCCCTTGGTCATATGATCCAGTTGCACCATGCGCCCGGCATTGGTGAAGGGGTGATGATAGGGCAGCGATGATACGCCCGTGCCCAGGCGGATGTGCTTGGTCCGCTCGGCGGCGGCGGCGATGAACAGATCGGGCGCGGCGATAATCTCGTAGCCGCCCGAATGATGTTCGCCGATCCAGGCTTCGTCATAGCCAAGGTGGTCCAGATGTTCCACCAACGCCATGTCCCGGTCCAGGGCCCCCGTGGGGTCCTCGTCCATGGTATGGAACGGTGCCAGGAAAATTCCAAATTTCAACTGCTGCATGATCAATTACCCTTCTACGCCAAGTGCACAAAAAATCCTGCCGTATCATAGGCAATTCCCGTTTCACTTTCATCCCCTCGGCTTCGCGCGCTATTCTTGGGAAAAATTTGAGTAGGAGACGTTGTCATGAACGAGATTGTTTGGCGGGCGGATGCGGACGCCCTGGCGGCCAGCAACATCCAGAATTTCATCGAGACACTGGGTGCGGCGGACTATGATGATCTGCTGGTCAAGGCGGCTGACGATCCGGACTGGTTCTGGGACCAGACCGTCCGCTACATGGGTTTCGCGTTCGAGCGGCCCTATGACAAGATCCGCGATATCTCGGATGGACCGGCCTGGGCGAAATGGTGCGTCGGCGGCACCACCAACGCCACCCTTAGCCTGCTGGACAAGCATCGGGAAACGCCGACCTACCAAAAAGACGCCATTCGCTACGAAGCCGAGGATGGCGGCGTGCGCACCTGGACATATCAGGAGTTGGACCAACAGACCTGCCGCCTGGCCGCCGCCCTGTCGGAACTGGGCCTGGGCACCGGCGACAAAGTGGGGATCTACATGCCCATGGTGCCGGAAGTGGCGGCGGCGTTCTTCGCCACGGCGCGGATTGGTGCCATTGCAGTACCGCTGTTTTCCGGCTTCGGGCACGAGGCCATCGCCACCCGCCTGAATGATGCCGGCGCCACGGCCGTGATCACCATTGACGCAACCCAGCGCCGGGGCCGCGCCATCCCCATGAAGCCGGTGATGGACGAGGCCCTGGCCAATGTACCCACCGTGCGGCACCAGATCGTGCTGCGCAGCAATGGCGATGAACTTGCCTGGCAGGACGGGCGCGACCACGACTGGGCCGCCATCATCGCCGGCAAGCCGGATTTTGTGCCCGCCACCATCGTCGATGCGGAACATCCCCTATTGCTGGTTTATACCTCCGGCACCACGGGAAAGCCCAAGGGGACATTGTTAAGCCATGTGGGCTTCCCCGTGAAAATCGGCTTCGACCTGCTGGTCTGCATGGATCTGAAGCCGGACGATCGGATGATGTGGATCAGTGATTTCGGCTGGGTGGTCGGGCCCATGATCACGACCGTTTGCACCCTGGCTGGCGCCACCATGGTGTTGTGCGAGGGCACGCCCGATTATCCCGACCCCGACCGTATGTGGCGCCTGTGCGAGCAGCACCAGGTCAGTTTCCTGGGCGTGGCGCCGACCACCATCCGGGGCCTTATGCGGGCCGGCACCGACGATATCGAGAAATGGGATTTGAGCCAGCTGCATGTGGTCGCCTCCACCGGTGAGCCCTGGACGGACGAAGCCTGGAATTGGTGCTTCGAACATGTCTGCGGGCGCCGGGCGCCGCTGTTCAACTGGACAGGCGGAACGGAAATCGGCGGCGGCATTCTGGTCAGCACCTTCGCCCATCCGCTCAAGCCTTGTTGTTTTGGTGGCTCCGTTCCCGGTATGGAAGCGGATATTCTGGATGACGCCGGCCAGCCTGTTGGGGTGGGCGAGGTGGGCGAATTGGTCCTCCGCGCGCCCTCCATCGGCTTGACCCGGGGTTTGTGGCAGGATGCGGAGCGGTATTTGGAGACCTATTGGGATACATATCCCAATATCTGGCGCCACGGTGACTGGGCCAGCCGGGACGAAGACGGTCTGTGGTATGTGCATGGCCGTTCCGACGATACCCTGAAGATCGGCGGCAAGCGTACGGGCCCGGCGGAGATCGAGGGGCTGGTCATGGCATCGGGCCTGATCACGGAAGCCGCCGCAATCGGCCTGCCGGATCCCCGGGCCGGGCAATCGGTGATGTGCGTCTGCATTCCCGCCCCCGGCGTTGCTTCTGACGAGGCTACCGCAAATAAAGTCCGCGACGCCGTCGCCGCCGGCCTGGGCCATGCCTTCCGCCCCAAGGACGTATTGTTCGTTCCCGACCTGCCGAAAACCCGCAACATGAAGATTATGCGCCGGGTGGTGAAGGCGGCCGTCCTGGGTCAAAGCCCTGGCGACCTGACCGCCCTGGTCAACCCCGACGCCGTGACGGACGTCGCCCGCGCGGCAGGGCAGGATTAGTTGATTGCGGGTCAATTCTTATCAAGTATCCTTCTTGCGAATTGCCCGCGGCATTTGCCGACCAACATTCAGGAGATCTCGTTATGGACGAAATTGTTGAAGGCATATCTCTAACCAATGAAGATGCCCTGAAAGCGGCCGGCAGCGAGCATCTGTTCATTCATGCCTCGGCCCACCGGGCGCTGGCCAACGATGCGGGCAAGCGCATTCTGGTCGAAGGCAATGGTGCTATGGTCATCGATATCGACGGCAAGGAATATATCGACGGGTTGGCGGGGTTGTGGCTGGTCAATGCCGGCCATGGCCGCCAGGAAATTGCCGATGCCTACGCCCGGCAGGCTGGTAAGCTGGCCTATGCCAGCTCAACCCAGGCAACCACGATCCCGGCTATCGAACTGGCGACCAAGCTGGCGGAGTTGACGCCGGGGGATCAGGCGACGGCGTTTTTCTGCTCGGGCGGCTCCGAAGCGGTTGAGAGCGCCATAAAGATCGCCCGGCAATATCACTTTTTCAACGGCGAGCCGAAGCGTTCCAAGATCATCGGCCGCCGCGGCTCCTATCACGGTGCCACCTATGGCGCCATGAGCGTCAGCGGCACCCGACCCGCCTCCGAACCCTATCACAGCCCCTTCATGCATGGGGTGCTGCACGCCTCGCCGTCCTATTGCTACCGCTGTGATTTTCGCCACAGTTTTCCCGGCTGCGATCTGCTCTGCGCCGATCAGGTGGAGCAGATCATGAACTACGAAAACCCCAAAACCGTGGCCGCCGTGATCGCCGAGCCGATCTCCGCCTCGGGCGGCATTGTCATACCGCCCGACGGTTATTGGCAGCGCATGCGGGAAATCTGCGACCGCCATGGGGTTCTGTTGATCACCGACGAAGTGATCAACGGTTTTGGCCGCACGGGCCGCATGTTCGCCTCCGAACATTGGGATCTGGTTGGCGATATCATGACCATGGCCAAGGGCCTGTGCAGCGGCTATGCCCCCATCGGCGGTGTGATGTGCCGCCCGCATGTGGTCGAGGCGTTCGAGGGTGAGAATAAATTATCCCACCTGCTGACCTATGGCGGCCACGCCGCCGCCTGCGCCGCCGCGCTGGTCAATCTGGAAATCTTCGAGCGTGAAGACCTGGTGGGCAATTCACGGGACATGGGCGCCCGCCTGAAGAAGGGCCTCGAAGAACTATCCAGCCACCCCACGGTCGGCGATGTGCGGGGCCTCGGCCTGCTTGCGGGCCTTGAATTGGTCCGGGACAAGGACAGCAAGGAAAAATTCAAGGACGATGACCCGGAGCTGAAAACATTCGGAGAAAGCTTGGCAGATAAGGGCCTATTGACACGCGTGGCCGGCGTCCTGCCCCTGTCCCCGCCGCTATGCATCACCGCCGAGCAGGTCGACCGCATGGTTTCCATCATCGACGACAGCCTCACGGAGATGGAGGCCGCCCACGGTTTCGCCTAAGCGGTCGGGCCATCCCCCGCCACTGTCGTGCGGCGCATGACGCGGCGGTGGCTGTTGTCGAAGGGCTGGCCGCGATGCAAGGTGGCGCGGTTGTCCCAGATCACCAGATCGCCGACCTGCCATTGGTGGTGATATTGCAGGCCGGGCTGGGTCGCCTGTTCCCGCAGTTCCGCCAGCAGGTCATCGCTTTCCTGCCGCTCCAGACCATCGATGCAAAAGACATGGGCGCCGGCATAGAGCGCCCGGCGGCCCGTGCGGGCGTTGGTCTGGACCAGGGCCTGGGGCACCGGCGGGACTTCCGCCTTTTCCACATCCATGAATTCCTGGTCGGCGTCGTAGCCCATGGCGGCGCGGGAATGGGCCAGGCTATGACGGGCGACCATGCCGTCAATGCGGCCCTGCATGTCCGGCGTCAGGCCATCCCAGGCACCGCGCTGATCGGCGAATTCGGTGCCGCCGCCTTCCGGCACGACCTCCCTGGCATACAATAACGAGGCCAGGGCGGGGGTCGCCTTGAACGAGCTGTCGGAATGCCACAGCTGATTGCCCAGATTGTAGGACATATGCTCTCCATCGATGGGAAAGATGCTGCCATCGGGGGCCACATTGGAGATATCGGAGATTTCAGCGCTGGCAACGGAGCGGGGCCGATGACGCCTGATGGAGGATTCCAGCGGGCCGAAATGACGGGAGAAAGCGATCTGGCTGTCGTCGTCCAGATCCTGATCGTGAAACACCAAGACACCGTATTCGTCCAGGCCGTCGCGTATGGGCAGGAAATCTTCGTATGCCATGGGCTGGCTCAGATCGACGCCGGATACCTCCGCCGCGAGGCCGACAGCCGTGTTCAGGGGTTTGAAGTTTATACTCATGGCTCGATCCTTATTTTATTCTACCAGGCGTCTATGGCGCGTTTGCGATAGCTGCGGGCGGGCGGCGTTGGCATGGCTTCCAGTGTCCTGGCCAGGAAATGCCGGGTGTCCGCCGGGTCGATGATATCATCGATTTCGAATTTCGCGGCAATCTCGATGCCCGTGTTCATCCGCTTCAGATCAGCCGTGGCCTGGGCATGGATCTCGGCCCTGGCAGCTTCATCAGGCGCGGCGGCCAACTCCCGCGAATGGGTGATATTGACCGCGCCTTCCAGGCCCATGCCGCCGAACTCCGCTGTCGGCCAACCCACGCACAGGGCCGGGTCCAGACCGCGGGCCCCCATGACATAGCCGCCCAG
>JABIRL010000207.1 GCA_018667855.1 Rhodospirillaceae bacterium | reverse complement strand
GGCGGACCACCGATGCGCCCTTTCAATTGCCCCTGGATCTGGACATCAATACGGATGAGATGCAGATGACGGATGACCTGACCGACCGCTACGGCGATGAGGCCGTGGTCGCCTGACGTCGCGCCCAAGCCTGTCCCTGCATTCTGCGCCGTCACGACATCTGATGACATATGCCCGTCAGCCCTTTAGCTTTACGCTACGGATTGTGTATTCGATCCCGTGAACCCGCAGGGAAGGGGCTGTACAAGTGGCTGAGACATTCGACTACGTGATTATCGGGGCCGGCTCGGCCGGGTGTATTCTGGCCAACCGGCTGACGGCGGACGGCAAACACAGCGTCTGCCTGCTGGAGGCCGGGCCGCCGGATTGGAATCCATTTATCCACATCCCCGCCGGTTTTATCAAAACCCTGACCAACCCGAATGTGAACTGGATGTATCAGGCGGAGCCGAGCCATTGGACCGGCGGGCGGGTCATCGATGTGCCGCGCGGCAAGACCCTGGGCGGTTCATCCTCCATCAACGGACATATCTACAATCGCGGCCAGCGCATGGATTTCAATGGCTGGTCACAGCGGGGCAATCAGGGTTGGGGCTATGCCGATGTGCTGCCCTATTTCCAGCGTTGTGAACAAAGGATAGGCGCGGCATCGGACGATAAATTTCGCGGAAAGGACGGCAATCTTCAAGTTACCGATCTGAATTACACCCACCCCCTTTGCGAAGCTTTCATGGAAGGCGCGGGGCAGATCGGCATTCCCCGAAATAAGGATTACAACGGCGCCGTGCAGGAAGGAATTTCCTATGTTCAGCGCACCGCCTACCGCCGCCGCCGGGTCAGCACGGCGCGGGCCTTTCTAAATCCGGCGAAATCACGCGCCAACCTGACCGTTCGGACCAATGCCCATGCCACGGAAATCCTGCTGGAAGGTAACCGCGCCGTGGGCGTGGCCTATGCCAAGGGGGGACAGGGGGGCCGCGCCATGGAAGTTCGGGCCAGCCGGGAGGTGATCTTGAGCGGCGGCGCGATTAATTCACCGCAGCTGCTGCAAGTTTCCGGAATTGGCCCGGCCGCCTTGCTGCAATCGTTAGGCATCGGGTTGAAGCACGAATTGGCGGGCGTCGGTGAAAACCTGCGTGACCATTATGCCCCGCGCTTCAGTGCCCGGGTCAAGAACGTGCTGACCATCAACGAGCTTTCGCGCGGGCCAAGGTTGCTGGGGGAAATCGCGAAATATTTCCTGGGCGGCAAGAGTATCGTCAATTTGAGCCCCTCCATGGTCTACGGTTTTTGGCATTCGGATGAGGCGGCGCGGAGCAACGATCTGCAATTCATCTTTACCCCGGCAAGCTACAAACAAGGGGTGCACGGATTGCTGGATGAGCATCCGGGCTTCACCGTGGCGGCCTGGCAGCATCGTCCGCAAAGCAAGGGCTGGGTCCGGGCACGTTCCGGCGATCCGTTTGAAAAGCCGATCATTCAGCCCAACTATCTGGATGATGAGGGCGATCGCAAGGTTATTGTCGCCGCCATGAAACTGGCCCGCCGTTTGATGCATACGGAGCCCATGAAGCCTTATTTTGATTTCGAGGCTTACCCGGGCGACCATGTGCAATCGGATGATGAGTTTTTGGAAGCGGCCCGCGAATGGGGTGGTTCGACATTTCATGTCATGGGCACCTGCCGCATGGGCCCGGATAGTGATCCCACCGCCGTGGTCGACGATCAATTGCGAGTGCATGGCATGGAAAGCCTGCGGGTGATCGATGCCTCGATCATGCCGGCGATGTTATCGGCCAATCTAAACGCGGCGACCATGATGGTTGCCGAGAAGGGCTCCGACATGGTGCTCGGCAAGACCGCGCTGGAGCCGATCATCGTGCCGGACTGACGGCACCGGTCGGTGCGGCTATTTTTGAGAGAAGCGCCAGATGCCGTCCCAATCGGGCGGCGGGCTCCGTTCCAGGTCGTCCAGGCGTTCCAGCAGCACCCGAACTGGGCCGTCGTCGGCGTCCTGTGCCTGCAGTTGTTCAAGACCATCGCGGGCCGGCCGCCAATCCCCGGCGCGATAGCTCGCCAGGGCATCCTGGAAGGCATCCCGCGCACGTGCTCGGTCTGTCGTCAATTCGCCCTTGGGTGAAAGCAGCTCGAAAATCCGCACCGCCTCCGTCTTGCCGGCAACGGCAATGGTATCGATTTCGCGGGTTTCAAAATCATCGCGCACCGCCGCCCAAGTGTTTTCACAGATCAGCATGGGGACATGGTAATGCTTGCCCAGGCTTTCCAGGCGCGCGGCAAGATTTACGCTATCGCCAAGCACGGTGTAGTTTCGCGCTGTTTCCGAGCCGATGCTGCCGACCAGGACCTCGCCTGTCGAGATGCCGATTCGCATGGAAACGTCAGGGAAATCGCGGCGCAGGCCGGTAATTTCCCCAACTGTTTCGCGAAATTCAGCTAACAGGATCTGTTGCTTCAAGGCGGCGCGGCAGGCGGCATGGGCATGGTTATCCGCCGCCGTGAAGGGCGGTCCCCAAAAGGCCATGATGGCGTCGCCGATGTATTTGTCGATCACCCCCTGGCTGTCCTGGATTGGTTTCGACATTTCGCCCAAATAGGCGTTTATGAGATTTACCAGGGCCGTCGGTGTCAGTTGTTCGGAAATTTCCGTGAAACCGGCGATGTCGGAAAAGAACACGGAATAAACGCGCCGTTCACCGTCGCCAAGACCCGCGTCCTCGCCTGAGGTGAGGTTCTCCACAACCCGGGGGTCGACATACTTCCCGAACGTATCCTTAATCTGCTCCTTGATCCGAAGTTCCGCGGTCATGGATTCGAATGCCTTGGCAAGATCGCCGATTTCGTCCTTCGAACTAATTTGCAGCTCAGGCGATAGATTGCCGCCTTCAACTTCCTTGACCGCGACAAGCAGCTGGTGGACCGGCCGGACCAGGCCGCGGGCAATGACGCCGGCAATGATCAATCCAAAAATCAATGCGCCAATGGTGACGATGACGTCCGCCTTCAGGGCCAAGACTTCGGCTTTCGCGGCGCGCAACGCGGCGCGCTTGGTCAGGGCTTTGACCTCGTTGGTGACATTCTTGATTCTACGGGCCAGTTCAAGCTCGTGTTCCAGGCGTCCGGTAAGCAAATCCCCTACGTCCGCTGTATGGTCTTTCACCAAGCGGTCCAAAATCGCCCTGTTCCTGACTTCCAATTTGCCATGTGCATTGGCCACCGCCTGCAACAGTGTGGATAGGCGGGTCAGTTCGACTTTAAAATCAACAAAGTTTTCGTCGCTTTGCGCCTGTCGCAGGAGTTCCAGGCCGGTTTTGAATAGTTCACGGTTAACATCATTCTGGGCCCGAAAATCCTGCCGCTGTGTATTGTTCGCGGCCTTTTCCTGGCCCGACTTGAGGCGATGCAAAATTCGTTGAAACAAATGCTCCTGGGCGCCGTCGTTGTCGTTTATTTTGTCGATGCCGTCCGCCAAGGAGATATAGGTCTCGGCGACCCGGTGAACTTCGATATTCACGGTGCTGATGAAATAGGCTGAGATCATGGCCGCCGCCGCCACGATTAGCGTCATGCCGCCGGCCAGGGCGAATATCTTGTTGCCGACGGTCAATCTCATTGAAGGCCCCCCAAAAGTGTCCTCATGTTGATATATAGCGCAATACTGTGCGAGACGATGCGCATTTGCAACAAATGCGCGTCAGTGAATGTCTGGTTCGCCGCCGTTCGGAAACCATCTTGTAAAGCTATTGCAAAGCTATTGCAAAGCTATTGCAATGGGGAGCAATTCCGTCTATTTAGCGCGCGAATTAGTTTAAATCGCACGCGGGCTTGCGTCGATAGGACAGACATACCCTATTGGTGCTCCGGTGTCCGGCAACGGATGGGCGCTCGCGGAGGCATAACCGGAGAAGACAATGACACTTTCGGACGTCCCGACATTCACAATGCGTCAGCTATTGGAAGCTGGCGTTCATTTCGGCCATCAGACCCATCGCTGGAATCCCAAGATGGCGCCCTTCATCTATGGCGCGCGGAACAATATCCACATCATGGATTTGCGGGAAACAGCGCCGATGCTGCAACGCGCCCTGTTGAAGGTGCGTGATGAGGTCGCCCGCGGTGGCCGGGTGCTGTTTGTTGGCACCAAGCGCCAGGCTTCCGCCCCCTTGACGGCGGCGGCCAACGCCTGTGGGCAATATTACGTCAATCATCGCTGGTTGGGCGGCATGCTGACCAACTGGCGCACCATCTCGAACTCCATCAAGCGTTTGCGCGTGCTGGAAGATCAATTGGCGGAAGATGGCGGCGGCCTGACCAAGAAGGAGTTGCTGCAATTGACCCGAGAGAGGGACAAGTTGGAGCGGGCCTTGGGCGGAATTAAGGAAATGGGCGGCTTGCCGGCCGTTATGTTCGTGATCGATACCAACAAGGAAGAGATCGCGATCCAGGAGGCGCGGAAGCTGAATATTCCCGTCATCGCGGTTGTCGATTCGAATTGTGATCCCGAACTCATCGATTTTCCGATCCCGGGAAATGACGATGCGGCGCGGTCTATCACGCTTTATCTGGATCTGGTTTCCCGCTCGGTTATTGCCGGTTTGCAGCAGGAACGCCAAGCCGATGGCGAGGATCTGGGCGGGGCGGCTGAGTTGCCGGCGGAAGAGGTTGCGGCCGTGGAAGAAGCCGTTGCCGCACCCGAAGCAACGCCTGAAGTAACACCTGAAGCGACGCCTGAAGCGACACCGGAAGCAGCAGCGGAAGCCGCACCCGAATCTACGGCGGAAGCAGCAGTGGAAGCTGCTCCTGAAGCTGCAAGTTAAATTCGAAATATATCATAATATCAAAAGTTTACACTGTAAAATTCATATGAAAGATTAACAGTGATGCAAGTATCAGCAGCGATGATCAAGGACCTGCGCGGCAAGACCGGCGCCGGCATGATGGATTGTAAAAAAGCCCTGACGGAAACCGAAGGTGACCTGGAGGCGGCCGTGGATTGGCTGCGCACCAAGGGCCTCGCCGCCGCCGCCAAAAAGGCCGGACGCGTGGCGGCTGAAGGTCTGGTCGCGGTCGCGGCGGACTGCAGAAATGGCGCCGTGGTCGAAGTCAACAGCGAAACCGATTTTGTTGCCCGTAACGATCAGTTTCAGGCTTATGCCCGCACCGTCGGGGAATTGGTTCTGGCCAGCGGCAGTGGCGATATGGAGGCTTTGCAGGCACAACCCTTTCCGGGCGGTGAGCGCAATGTCGGCGAAGAGTTGACCCACATGATCGCCACGATCGGCGAAAATATGTCCTTGCGCCGGGCGGAAACCATTTCCGTGGAAAGCGGCGTCGTGGCCAGCTATGTGCATGCGGCGGCCGCACCCGGTCTGGGACGCATCGGCGTTCTGGTCGCCTTGGAATCCACCGGCGATCAGGCTCAGCTTTCGGCGCTGGCAAAGCAGGTGGCTATGCATGTGGCCGCCGCTTCGCCGCAGTCGGTCAGTACCGACGATCTGGATCAGGACGCCGTTGAGCGCGAGCGCGCTGTATTGAGCGAACAGGCCCGAGACAGCGGCAAGCCGGAAGAGATCATCGCCAAGATGGTCGAAGGACGCCTTCGCAAGTTCTATCAGGAAGTTGTTCTAACCGAGCAGACCTGGGTGATAGATGGTGAAAGCAAGGTCGCTGCCGTGCTGGAGCAGGCCGGCAAGGATCTCGGTGCGCCGGTGAAAGTGGCCGGCTTCATCAAATATGTGCTGGGCGAAGGCATCGAAAAGGAAGAAACTGACTTCGCGGCGGAGGTCGCGGCACAAGTTTCCGCCTAAGCCGTCGCGCACCTTTACCGCCGCATGCGCTACAGTATGCCATTGAGGATAGGGGGCCGCCCGTGACGACGCCAGAAACCGCACCGCAATCAGCAGAAGCCGGCGCATTGCGCTATCACCGGGCGCTGTTAAAAATTTCGGGCGAGGCGCTTTTGGGCGCCGGGGAATATGGCGTCGATTTTGATACCGTGCGCCGCATTGCCGAAGACGTGAAGGCGGTTCGCGATCTGGGCGCGGAAGTTTGCCTGGTAATCGGGGGCGGCAATATATTTCGCGGCATATCGGGCGCGACGGTGGGGATGGAACGGGCCAGCGCCGATTACATGGGCATGCTTGCCACCGTGATGAACGCCTTGGCCATGCAGAGCGCCCTGGAGGATATTGGCCAGCCGACACGGGTATTGTCCGCCATTCCCATGGACACGGTTTGTGAACCCTATATTCGCCGCCGGGCCATGCGTCACATGGAAAAAGGCCGCGTTGTGATATTCGCCGCCGGAACGGGTAATCCTTTTTTCACCACCGATACCACGGCTGCCTTGCGGGCCGCCGAGATGGAATGCGACTGCCTTTTGAAGGGCACACAGGTTGATGGTGTCTACGACAAAGACCCGAAACACAACTCCGACGCGACGCGCTATGACCGGTTGAGCTATCATCAGGTTTTGGCGCGGGATTTGAAGGTCATGGACGCGGCCGCCATTTCACTTGCGCGAGAGAACGCGATCCCTATCCTGGTGTTCTCTATTCATAACGATGGCGCCTTTGCCGATGTTTTGCGGGGTACGGGCAGGTGCACCGTGATCGATGAGGGTGAATGACGAGGGAGGTTGAACAGTGGCTGATCCTGACCTGGACGATCTTGATAGACGCATGATGGGCGCATTGGAGGCGTTGCGCCATGAATTCTCGGGTCTGCGCACCGGGCGCGCCTCAATCGGATTGTTGGAGCCGATAGTGGTCGATGTCTATGGCGCGCAGATGCCCCTGAACCAGGTCGGCACAATCGGCGTGCCCGAGCCGCGCCTGTTAACGGTACAGGTCTGGGACAAAACCGCGGTGTCCGCTGTTGACAAGGCGATCCGCGCCTCCGGCCTTGGTCTGAACCCGGCGGCGGATGGGCAACTTATCCGCGTTCCGATTCCCGAATTGACCGAGGAACGGCGTGTGGAAATGGTCAAGATTGCCCATAAATATGCTGAACAGGCCCGTGTGGCTGTACGCAACGTCCGCCGCGACGGCATGGAAAATCTGAAAAAAATGGAGAAGGATGGCGAACTGAGCGAGGACGATCAGCATCTTTGGAGCGACGAAATTCAGCAGATGACGGACCAAATGATTGCCAAGATTGACGAGGCGCTGACCACCAAAGACGTAGACATCAAGCAGGTCTAGACCATGAGTAACCTTTCGCCCGAAGCTGACCGGCAGCCCCCGCCCACCCACGTCGCCATCATCATGGATGGCAATGGCCGCTGGGCCAAGGCCCGGGGCCTGCCCCGCGTGGCCGGCCATCAGCGCGGCGTGGACGCCTTGCGCGGCGTGGTTGAAGCCGGGCAGGAAATGGAAATCGATTTTCTGACCCTATATGCCTTTTCGTCCGAAAACTGGAAGCGCCCCCCTACGGAGGTCGATGACCTCATGGGCCTGTTGCGCCTGTACCTGCGGCGGGAGATGCGTGAGTTGCACCGCAATGGCGTACGGATCCGCTTTATTGGCGAATGGCAGGAACTGGCCCCCGATATCGTGAAATTGATAGAAGATGCCGAACGTACCACCGCGGAAAACAAGGGCCTGACACTGATAATTGCCGTCAATTACGGCAGCCACCGCGAAATTGTCGAGGCCAGCCGGCGGATTGCCGCCGCCGTCGCGCAGGGCGCCATGAATCTCGCGGATATTGATGAGGCGAATTTCGCCCGCCATCTGCATACCGATGGCATTCCCGATCCCGATCTGGTTATCCGCACCAGCGGCGAACAACGTTTGAGTAATTTTCTGCTTTGGCAGGCCGGTTACGCGGAACTGGTCTTCATGGACGTTTTATGGCCGGATTTTACCAAAAAGAGCCTTGAACAGGCGGTTGAGGAGTTTCATCGTCGCGAACGGCGTTATGGCGCATCCACCAGTTGAGGGCGCCTTTTCGCCCCTGGCGACACGGGTTATATCGGCGGCCGTCATGCTGCCGGTGGTCTTGCTCTCGCTCTATTTCGGAGGGTGGAGCTTCACCTTGTTGCTTGCAGTGTTGGCGGTATTGATGGCCGGAGAATGGGACCGCCTGACGGGGGGGAGCGGATTTGGCCTGTCAGGTTTGGCCATGGCCATGGGGTTGTTGGTGGTTTTGGCTTTGAGTTACTATGGTCGAGGTGATTGGGCCTTGATCGCCTTGTTGCCCGCGGCCTTGCTTTTGGCGGTATTGAGTCGTTTTACTGGACGTGGGGCGCTGTGGCCCGTCGTGGGATTGTTTTGGCTGGGATTACCGTGTTTAGCCGTATTGTGGCTGCGCATGGGGGATCAGGGAACGTTGGCGGTATCGTGCCTGTTCGTGGCGGTCTGGACATGCGATACCGGTGCGTATTTTGCTGGCCGGGGCATCGGTGGACCGAAATTGGCACCCCGTATCAGTCCGAAAAAGACCTGGTCGGGGCTGTTGGGCGGAATGCTGGCGGCGGCCGGAGCCTTGGTTCTTTTGACGGTTTTCCTGGATGCCGGTTCGGTGTTGTTGTTTGCTTTAATGGGGGCGCTTTTGGCGTTGATTTCGCAATGCGGTGATTTGGCCGAATCCAGCGTCAAGCGGCGGTTCGATGTCAAGGATAGCGGTGCCCTGATACCCGGACACGGCGGCATTCTGGATCGGGTCGACGGCATCTTGTTCGCGGCGCCAATGTTGGCGGTTCTTACCCTGCTTCCCGATATAGGATTACTGCCATGGCGCTAGTGATTGGAGATGACACCGCCAACACCGGGACGCCACGCCGCGTATCGGTTCTGGGTGCGACGGGATCGGTGGGCCGCAATACCCTTGATCTGATCGGCCGCCATCCAGAAGCCTACGATGTCGTCGCATTGACCGCACAACGGAATGTGGATCTGCTGGCGGCTCAGGCCCGGCAATGCAATGCCGAACTTGCCGTCATCGGCGATGAAACCCGCTATGACGCTCTGCGCGATGCCCTTGTCGGCAGCGGCGTGGAAGCTGCCGCCGGTACCCAGGCTTTGTGTGAAGCCGCCAGCCGGCCCAGCGATTGGGTGATGGCGGGGATCGTGGGCGCTGCCGGTCTCGACCCGACCTTGGCGGCCATTCGCCAGGGCGCGGTGGTTGCCCTGGCCAACAAGGAATGTCTGGTCTGTGCCGGCGAATTAATGCTGGACGAGGTCAAACAAAGCGGCGCCACGCTGCTGCCCGTGGATTCCGAGCATAATGCCATCTATCAGGTATTTGATTTCAATCGTTCCCGGACAGTCGACCGCATCATTCTGACGGCATCGGGTGGGCCCTTCCTGAACTTGGATGTCACGGCGATGGCTCAGGTGACACCGGCGCAGGCCGTGGCGCATCCGAATTGGGATATGGGCGATAAGATTTCCGTGGATTCTGCGACCATGATGAACAAGGGTCTTGAATCGATCGAGGCCTATCATCTGTTCCCCGTCGAAGCGGACCAGATTGAAATTCTTATTCATCCTCAATCCGTGGTGCACAGCCTGGTCGGGTATGTCGACGGATCGGTTTTGGCGCAGTTGGGTGCCCCCGATATGCGGACGCCCATTGCCTATACCCTGGCCTGGCCCGACCGCATGGCGACCCCGAGCCAACGTTTGGATCTGGCCCGCATTGGAAATCTGTCGTTCGAGGCGCCCGACCCCATGCGGTTTCCGTCCCTGCGCTTGGCGCGGGAAGCGTTGGAAGCCGGGGGCACGGCGCCAACCGTCTTGAATGCCGCCAACGAAATTGCCGTGGCTGCTTTCCTGGCCGAGCATTTGGGCTTTTTAGAGATCGCCAGGGTGGTTGAGGAAACCTTAAGCAAAATTGCCGTAGGGTCCGTAGCTGATCTGGCGGATGTTACCGCCGCAGACATAGAGGCACGTGCCACGGCGCGACAAATTGCCGGTTTGCCCCCCTTGGGCGACGGCCGGTTGAGCCTGGTGCAGGGATAGGAACCATGGTGTTGGATTTTATTACGGGGCTCGGCGGGTATCTGCTGCCATTTTTGGTGGTATTGACGGTTCTGGTCTTTGTCCATGAGATGGGACATTACCTCGTCGCCCGCTGGAACGGCGTGCGGATCGAAGTATTTTCCATTGGCTTCGGGCCCGAGATAAAGGGCTGGAACGACAGTCTCGGCACCCGCTGGAAGATCTGTTGGATCCCCTTTGGCGGCTATGTGAAGTTTTTCGGCGACAGTGACGGCGCCTCCCGGCCCGACGGCGAGGCCTTAAGGGAATTGAGCGACGACGAGCGCGCGGTTTCCTTCCATCACAAGCGTCTGGGGCAGCGCGCGGCGATCGTGGCGGCCGGACCCATCGCTAATTTCGTTTACGCGATTGTTGTGCTGGCGGCCATGTACATGGCATTCGGCCAGCGGGTCACGCCGGCGGAAATCGGACGGGTGATCGAGAACGGCGCCGGGCAACTGGCCGGTTTCCGGGAAGGCGATATCGTCCTGTCCATCGACGGTGATGATATTCATCGGTTTGAACAGTTCGAACAGACGGTCTTTCTTAACGCCGAACGCCCCCTGTCATTCCAAATTCGCCGGGCGGGGCGGGAGCTGACTTTGAACGCCACGCCAAAGCTGGTTGAAAAGGCTGACCGCCAGGGCATTAAGCACAAGTTTGGTGATCTGGGCGTCTGGCCGGCCAATCCGGCGATCGTTGGCAAGGTATTCGAAGATAGTCCCGCGGCCCTGGCGGGATTTAAGGTCGGCGACCGTATTCTGGCGATCGACGGTGAAGTAGTCGATAATTTCGAACGGTTGCAGGATACGGTGGCGGCTAGCAAGGGACGGCGAATGGCGGTAGCCGTGCTGCGGGACGGCGCGGAAATGCGCCTGCACGCCGCGGCCCGGCGAGATGTGGCGGCGGATGAGACCGATAACTCCGAGCGCTGGTTGATCGGTATCCTGCGCGCCCAGCGCGCGCCCGTCCGTCTTGGCCCCGGCGATGCCGTTATTCAGGCCACCGGGACGTCCTATGACATGCTTGTGCAGACCCTGGCCTATGTGGGGCAAATGATTTCCGGGCAGCGCGGTACGGAAGACCTAGGCGGACCTATTCGAATTGCCCATGCATCCGGTCAGGCGGCCCAGGTCGGGGTGGAGCAGTTGATCATGCTATCCATTCTGCTATCCTTGAACCTCGGGATGATTAATTTGTTTCCGATCCCTATTCTAGATGGCGGTCATCTGCTGTTTTATGGCTTCGAAGCGATATTGCGTCGGCCCCTGACGGAGCGTGTACAGGAATTTGCATTTCGTATTGGCCTTGCCTTGGTGCTTTCACTTACGGTTTTTGCCACCTGGAATGATCTGATAAACTTGCGCGTTGTTGAATTTTTTGCCGGCCTGTTTTCATGACCTGTGCGCCGGGTCTTTAGGAGACGATGAATTTGCGCCTTTGCCTGACCATCCCGGCCAGCCTTTTTTGTGCCTTCGTCGTGCTCTGTGCTTTATTTGGCGCACCTCCGTTCGCACCGCAACCGGCGTTCGCGCAATCAGCGTCGACGAATACCATTGGACGCATAGACGTACAGGGCAATCAGCGGATCGAACCGTTGACGGTGCAATCCTATATGACCATTGGCGCCGGCGATCCCTATGATCCCGGGCGGGTTGACCAGTCGTTGAAGGCACTGTTTGCGACCGGTTTGTTCGCCGATGTATCGATCCGCCGCCAGGGCAATGTCTTGGTGGTCAACGTGGTCGAAAACCCGATCATCAATCGCCTGGCATTCGAGGGTAACCGGCGCCTGGCCGACGATGTCCTGGAACCGGAAGTGCAACTGCGTCCCCGCATCGTTTATACCCGCAGCCGGGTACAGGCGGATGTGCAACGTATCCTGCAGGTCTATCGCCGCAATGGCCGCTTCGCGGCATCCGTCGAGCCAAAAGTCGTGCAGTTGGAGCAAAACCGCGTTGATTTGATATTCGAGGTGAACGAGGGACCGGTCACGGGCATCCGCCGAATTGATATTATCGGCAACCGAAATTTCGATGACGGTGATCTGCGGCGGGCGATTGCGACCAAGGAATCCCGCTGGTATCGTTTCTTTTCATCGGACGATACCTACGATCCCGACCGCGTTACCCTGGATAGGGAGTTGCTGCGTAAATTCTATCTGGAGCGGGGTTATGCGGATTTTCGTGTTCTCTCCGCTGTCGCCGACCTGACCCATGACCGAACTGACTTCTTTATTACCTTCACCGTCGAAGAGGGTGAGTTGTATCAGTTTGGCAAGGTTGATTTGTCGACAACATTGCGTGACCTTGATCCTGAATCCTTGCGCGAGTTTCTGACCATCACAGAAGGCGAGACCTACAACGCCGAGGAAATCGAACAGTCCATCGAGAAACTGAATTTCGCTGTCGGCCAGCTTGGCTATGCCTTCGTCGATATTCGCCCGCGCGTGGATCGCAGCCGGGAACAGCAGACGATCAATTTGGTATTTCAAATAAATGAAGGTCCGCGGGTTCACATTGAGCGGATCAACATCACGGGCAATATCCGGACCCTGGACAAGGTTATCAGGCGCGAGATGAGATTGGTTGAAGGGGATGCCTTCAACACAGCGAAGTTGCGTCGTTCCCGCCAGCAGATCAGGCGTCTGGGCTTTTTCGACAAAGTTGATGTTGCCCAGAAACAAGGTGATACGCCCGACAAGGCGATTATCGATGTCGACGTGCAGGAGCGATCCACCGGCGAGCTTAGTTTCGGGGTGGGAGTGTCCACGACGGAAACGTTGGTCGGCGATGTATCGATCCGGGAACGCAATCTTTTGGGCAAGGCGCAGGACCTGCGCCTGACGCTTGGTTTATCCGCAATCCGGCAGCAGTTGGATTTGTCTTTCACCGAACCCTATTTTCTGGATCGCAATCTTGCCGCCGGATTTGATATTTTCAGCCGCAAGGAAGATCAACAGGACAGATCTTCGTTTGACGAGCAGGCGCAAGGTTTCAGTCTGCGGGCCCGCTTTCCCATTTCAGAAGATCTGAAACAGGGTCTGCGTTATACCTTACGCAGCGACAAGATCGAAAACATCAACAACTCAACGTCCCAGTTCATCCGTTTTGACGAAGGGGAATTCATTACTTCCTCCGTCGCCTACAACCTGACCTACGATACCCGCGACGACATTATCCTGCCGAACACCGGCGTCGTGGTGCGGGGTGGGCAGGAGTTGGCCGGGCTGGGCGGTGACATTCGCTACATCAAAAGCACGGCGAAAATGGCCTACTACTACCCGTTCACGCGGGACATTGTCGGGGCGGCCTCTCTGACGGGCGGTCATATCGTTGGCCTGGATCAGGATGTGAACGTGCTGAACCGGTTTTTCCTCGGCGGCGATACTTTTCGAGGTTTTGAATCGGGTGGCGTCGGACCCAGAGATGAAGCCACGAATGATTCCATCGGCGGCAACACGTATTATGTGGCGACGGGAGAGATGCGCTTTCCCATTGGACTGCCGAACGATTTCGGCGTCCTCGGGCGGGCTTTCACCGAGCTGGGAACTTTGACGGACCCGGACGTAAGCGGCCCGGAATTATTGGATACTTCAAATCCGCGCCTCAGCGTCGGCGTAGGGCTGTCGTGGCGGTCGCCCTTTGGACCAATACGCATCGATCTGGCCCAAGCACTGGTCAAGGAAACCTTCGACAAGGATGAACTTTTCCGGTTTAGTTTTGGCACCAGATTCTAAATTTGCATGGAAGTAACCGGCATGCGGCGAATTTCTGCACCATTCTTCATGGCGTTGGTCGTGTTGTTCACGTCGGTGAATGGCACTGGTGTCCGTGGTCAGGATCTACCCAAGGCCGTGGTGGCGGTGTTGGACTTTGGCAAGGTCATGCGGAAATCGGATGCGGCCAAGGATATTAGTCGACAGATCAAGGAATTCCGCGACAGCTTTCGTGACGAAATCCAGGCCGACGAAATTCGCCTGCGCCAGGTAGAGACGGAATTGAAGCGCCAGCGTAGCGTATTAAGTCCGGCGGTCTTCGAAAAACGACGGCAGGAATTCAGGAATCAAGTCATCGCGGCACAAAAACGCGGCCAAGGCCACAAACGGCAGTTGGACCGGGCTTTGAAATTGGCCATGGATAAAATAAAGGCGGTCGTTATTCCCATCGTCAAGGAACTCACCGAAAACAAGGGCTTTACCCTGGTGGTGGAAAAATCACAGGTGCTTTTCGCCAATCGCTCGCTGGATGTAACGGACGAGGTGATGCGTGAATTGAACCAGAAATTGCGTACCGTCGCCGTTCCAAAGCCGCAATAGCCCTGGACGATTGGTAATGGCGTATGGCTGATCGAAGATTTTTCCGCCGCCTTGGCCCTCACGCCTTGGCCAAATTGGCGGCCATCGGCGAAGCCGAATTGCAGAACCCTGACCAGGCTGGCGTCATGATAGAGGATATCTCCGCCCTGGAAACCGCCGGGACCGGGCAGTTGAGCTTTCTTGATAACAAGGCATATTTGGAAGCCTTTGCCGTCAGCGGTGCGGTCGCGGCCATTGTCGAACCTCGTCATGCCGCGCGTGCGCCCGATGGTATGGCATTGGTGCTAAGCCAGCAGCCCTATCGTTCTTTCGCCCTGATCGCCCAGGCCTTTTATCCCAGGCCGGTGCCGGCGACCGGGATATCGGCGGCCGCGGTGGTTGACGAGGCGGCGGCAGTGGGCCCCGGTTGTCAGGTTGACGCCGGCGCGGTAATTGCCGCTGATGCGGAACTTGGCGCCCGTTGCGCCATAGCCGCCAACGCCACCATAGGGGCCGGCGTTATTCTGGGCGAGGATTGTATCATCGGCGCCAATGTTTCCCTGTCCCATTGCGTTGTGGGTGATCGGGTTACCGTGCATCCTGGCGCGCGCATCGGTCAGGACGGTTTCGGCTTCGCCATCGATCCCGGTGGTCACATCAAGGTGCCCCAGGTCGGCCGGGTGTTGATTGGCGATGACTGCGATATCGGCGCCAATACGACAATTGATCGTGGTTCCATGCGCGATACTGTGATTGGGCCCGGTTGTTGGATTGATAATCTGGTTCAAATCGGGCACAACGTGGAACTAGGCCGTGGTTGCGTGATCGCGGCCATGGCTGGTATTTCGGGCAGCACCAAGGTCGGGAACTTTGTGGCCATCGGCGGCCAGGTCGGCATGGCCGGTCATTTGGAAATCGGCGATGGCGTTCAGATCGCGGCCCAAAGCGGGATCATGGCGGATGTGCCGCCGGGCCTGACCTTGTGCGGTACTCCGGCGGTGCCGATAAAGGAATTTTTTCGGGGCGTGGCAACCCTGCGCCGACTGACACAAACGCGCGGCAAGAACGATAAGAACGAGGGCAAGAATTGATGACCGAAAATGCGGTGGATAGCGTCGATATCGTGCGTATCATGGAAATGATACCGCACCGCTATCCCATGCTGTTAGTGGACCGGGTGGTCGATATTGTTGCCGGTGAAAGTGCCGTGGGCATCAAGAATGTCACCATTAACGAGCCGCAGTTTCAGGGCCATTTTCCTCAGCGCGCTGTGATGCCCGGCGTTATGATCGTAGAGGCCATGGCCCAGACGGCGGGCATATTGGTTGTCCATTCCCTGGGCGCGGAGGCGGAAGGCAAATTGGTCTATTTCATGTCGATCGACAAATGCCGCTTTCGCCGGCCCGTGGGACCTGGTGATGTCATGCACATCCATGTCACGAAGGAGCAGGCGCGGGGCAATGTCTGGCGCTTTAAGGGCAAGGTCTATGTGGATGACAAGCTGTGCAGCGATGCGGGTTTTGCCGCCATGTTGGTTGAAGAGTAGGATATAGCAATGGCAATTATTCATCCGACAGCAATTATCGAAGACGGTGCGAACTTGGGCGAAGGCGTCCAGATCGGCCCCTTTTGTACGGTTGGGGCGGAGGTCAACTTGGGCGACGGCGTGATGCTCGACAGTCACGTGGTCATCGCCGGGCGCACCACCATCGGACCTAACAGCCGCGTTTACCCCTTTGCCGCCATCGGTACCTCGCCCCAGGATACGAAATATGCCGGCGAGGCATCGGATCTGGTGCTTGGCGCCAACAATATCATCCGTGAGCATGTGACCATGCATCCCGGTACCGCGGGCGGCGGCATGATCACGAAAGTCGGCAACAATTGTCTTTTCATGGTCGGCGCCCACGTGGCCCACGATTGTCAAATCGGGGATCACGTCATCCTGGTCAACAACGTCATTCTTGGCGGCCATGTCGAGGTGCAGGACCATGCCATACTTGGCGGCATGTCGGCGGTGCATCAGTTTGTCAGGATTGGCCGCCATGCCATGATCGGTGGCAAATCCGCGGTGGAAAGCGATGTCATTCCCTATGGCTCCGTGCTCGGCAATCGCGCTTATCTAAGCGGGCTGAACATCATCGGTTTGAAACGGCGCGGTTTCGCCCGGGACGAGATCCACGGCCTGCGAGCTGCTTACCGTCTGCTGTTCGCCCAGGAAGGCACCATGCAGGAACGCTTGGTAGATGTTGCCGCCATGTTTGCCGATCATGAACAGGTGATGGAGATCGTCGCGTTTATCCAGGCGGATTCCTCCCGCGCCCTGTGCCAGCCGAAACTGGACCGTGCCGCCTAAACTGGGCATTCTGGCGGGCCGGGGCCAACTGCCCGGACAAATCGTCCGGGCCTGCCAGGGGGCGGGCCGGGCGTTCTTCGTCATTGCTTTCAACGGCGAAACCGATCCAGCAACCGTGGCCGGTGATATCGACCATGAATGGGTCGATTTGCCCATGGTGGGCCGGACCATACGCCTGTTGAAAGCCGCCGGTGTTCAGGAGCTGGTGTTGATTGGCCCCGTGGGCCGCCCTGATTTCACGAAGCTGAAGCCGGACTGGCATGGCGCCAAACTATTGCCCAAGATTATCAAGGCGGCCCGCCAGGGCGATGATGCGTTGATGAAGGTGGTGGTGGCGGATCTGGAACAGCAGGGGTTTAGAATTCTCGGCGCCGAAGAAGTTTTCGCGAACCTTGGCGCCCCGCTGGGTGCGATCGGGGCGCTGGAGCCCGACGCCGGTGATCGCGCCGATATCGCCCGGGGTATGGACGTGGTGGCGCAATTGGGCGCCATGGATATTGGCCAGGCGGTGGTTGTGCGGGATGGTTACGTGTTGGCGGTGGAGGCGGCAGAGGGGACCGACGCCATGCTGCAACGCTGCGGCCAATTCAGGGGCGAGGCACCGGGCGGTGTCTTGGTCAAACGACCCAAACCCGGGCAGGAACGGCGTGTCGATCTGCCAACCATCGGGGTTCCCACGGTGGAAGGCGCGGCGCGGGCGGGTCTGAAAGGCATCGCCGTGGCGGCAGGCGGCGCCCTGGTCGCGGACCGGGCCGCGGTGGCGGCGGCAGCGGATGCCGCCGGAATTTTTGTCTGCGGTGTCGCGATCAAAGGTCCGTCGGAGGAGGGATCCTGAACCAGACCGGGCACCATTTCATGGTGGTCGCGGGCGAGGCCTCGGGCGATGTTCTGGGCGCGCGCCTGATCACCGCCCTGGGTCAGCGCTATGAAGGTGATCTGCAATTCAGTGGCGTTGGCGGTGCCCAGATGGCGGCGGCGGGCCTGGAGAGCTTGTTTCCCATTGCCGATCTATCGGTCATGGGGTTGGCTGAAATTCTACCCCGGTTGCCCCTGCTTTTGCGCCGCCTCTCGGAAACCGCCGCGCATGTCCGGATGGCTCGGCCATCCGCCGTGATTACCATCGATGCGCCGGGGTTTTCCTTTCGTCTGGCAAAGCGCCTGGCCGGCGCGGGCATCCCCTTGATCCACTATGTCGCGCCTCAGGTTTGGGCCTGGCGACCGGGGCGGGCACGGCATCTGGCCGGGCGGATCGACCATCTGCTGGCGCTGTTGCCGTTCGAACCCGAATTTTTTCAAGACTATGACCTGCCCTGTGAATTCGTCGGCCATCCGGTGATCGAAGGCGTGGCGGAGGCACCGGGCGATGGAGCGGACTTCAGGATCCAGCATGGCATTGCCGCCAACGTGCCGGTCCTCGCTTTGCTGCCCGGCAGCCGGGTCGGCGAGGCGGGTCGCCTGCTGCCGACCTTTGCCGCCGCCGCCGACATGTTGCACAAGGCGCGGCCGGGTCTGCATGTGGTTATCCCAACCGTGGAACAGGTAGCCGATACGGTCGCCCTCGCCGTGCGGTCATGGCCCATGCCGACACATATTATCCACGGGCCGGCGGGACGCGCCGATGCCTTCGCCGCCGCGGATGCCGCCCTGGCCGCATCCGGCACCGTGTCCTTGGAACTGGCCCTTCGCGGGGTACCGTCCGTCGTGGCTTACCGTACCAACCCGCTGACGGCCGCATTGGTGCGGCGCATGCTGACCATTTCCCACGTGGCCCTGCCTAATATTTTGGCCGGTGAGGAAGTCATGGCGGAATTCATCCAGGAAAAATGCCAGGCCGGGCCCATTGCCGATGCCTTGGCTCGGTTACTGGACAACCCTGCTCTGCGGGCCGAACAGCAGAATAAATTTGCTCATATTTCGGAACTGCTCGGCCGGGACGGACCGCCACCCAGTGTGCGGGCGGCAGATGCGGTATTGCGTCTGGTCGAGGCGCAAGAAAAAGGGCCCGCGCAATGCGGGCCCTAAAGTCGCTAAATTCGATACCCTACCGATCAGATACCTAGCGATCAGACACTGGCACGAAGGCCCGCTCCGTCTCACCGGTGTAGAGTTGTCGCGGGCGGGTGATCTTCTGGCTGGGATCCTCGATCATCTCGTTCCACTGAGCGACCCAGCCCACCGTGCGGGCCAGGGCGAAAATCACCGTGAACATGGATGTGGGGAAGCCCAGGGCGCGGAGAATGATGCCGGAATAGAAATCCACGTTGGGATAAAGTTTACGGTCCACGAAGTAGGGATCGCTGAGGGCAATCTTCTCAAGCTCCATGGCCAGTTCCAGAAGTGGGTCGTTCACGCCCAGCTCTTCCAGCACTTCATGGCAGGTTGCCATCATGACCTTGGCGCGAGGGTCATAGTTCTTGTAGACCCGGTGGCCGAAACCCATGAGGCGGAAGCTGTCGTCGGGATCCTTGGCCCGTTCCAGGGCGCGGCTCACATTGCCCACCTCGCCAATTTCGCCCAGCATGTTCAGGACCGCTTCGTTAGCGCCGCCATGCGCCGGTCCCCAGAGGGATGCGATACCTGCCGCGATGCAGGCAAAGGGATTGGCGCCCGACGAACCCGCCGTGCGCACGGTCGAGGTGGATGCATTTTGTTCGTGATCGGCATGCAGGATCAGGATGCGGTCCATGGCCTTCGAGACCACGGGATTGATCACATATTCCTCGCACGGTACCGCAAACATCAGGTGCAGGAAATCTTCCGCGTAGGACAATTCGTTACGCGGATACATGAAGGGCTGGCCGATGGAATATTTGTAGGCCCAGGCCGCGATGGTGGGCATTTTCGCGATCAGGCGATAGCTGGCCACCATGCGTTGGTGTGGATCATCAATGTCGGTGCTGTCGTGATAAAAGGCGGACAGGGCGCCAACCACGCCGACCAGGATCGCCATCGGGTGGGCATCACGGCGGAAACCGCGATAGAACTGCGCCAGTTGTTCATGCACCATGGAGTGATAGGTGATGTCATGGACGAATTTGTCTTTCTGCTCGCCATTGGGTAATTCACCGTTCAGGAGCAGATAACAGGTCTCCAGAAAATCGCTTTGTTCGGCCAATTGGTCGATGGGATAGCCGCGATGCAAAAGAATGCCTTCTTCGCCATCAATAAAAGTGATCTTGCTTTCACAACTCGCCGTGGAGGTGAAGCCCGGATCGTAGGTAAATTGATCGGTCGCGCCGTATAATTTGCGAATGTCAATAACATCCGGCCCCAACGTGCCCGACATTACCGCAAAGTCGGTGCCGCCATCGCCGTCGCCTAGGGAAATTGTTTTTTCCGCCATGAGATCTCTCCCGTATTTTGTGATTGGCCGGACCGCTCGACAATGGTCCGGCATGTCTTATGAAATGCAATACATGCTGCGGCCATTATAACCGAGGCATCCGCATTAGCGTAGGGTGGATTTTGTCACAGAGAACAAAAAGTGAATATATAACTCCTATTTCATATGGTCGCCGATCCGGTCCAGGCTTTCCTGACGGCCCAGAAAATACAGCACTTCGAAAATCCCCGGCGAGGCGTTGCGCCCCGTCAGTGCCGCGCGCAATGGCTGGGCCAGTTTTCCCAGTTTCAGGTCCTCCGCCTCGGCCAGACCACGAACGGCGGCGGCGATATCGTCGTGGTTCCAATCCGCAAGCGCGCCCAGGCATGCATGCGCCTTGGCCAAAAGCCCCGGCGCATCTCCGGTTACCAGATTTGCAGCCTTCTCTTCCATGGCCAGGGGGCGGCCATCCAGCAGAAAAGCAGCCTTGTCGGCCAGTTCCACCAAAGTCTGCGCCCGTTCCTTGAGGGCGGCGATCGCCAGCGGCAGGCGTGCCAGTTCAATATCCGATAACGCCCGTCCTGTGGTCAGGACCAATTGTTCGGCCAAAAGACCACATAATTCAGCCTCGTCCATGGCGCGGATATAGTGGCTGTTCAGGTTTTCCAGTTTTGGAATATCGAAGCGGGATGGTGATTTGCCGATGCCTTCAAGATTGAACCATTTCGTGGCCTGGTCCGTATCGATGATTTCGTCATCGCCGTGGCTCCATCCCAGGCGCAGCAGATAATTGCGCAGGGCGGCAGGCAGAATGCCCATGTCCCGATAGGCCTCCACCCCCAAGGCACCATGGCGTTTTGAGAGTTTGCCGCCATCGGCGCCGTGGATCAGGGGGATATGAGCGAAATGCGGTACCTCCCATTCCATCAGATCGTAAATCTGTCGCTGGCGGACGGCGTTGGTCAGGTGATCGTCGCCGCGAATGATATGGCTGACGGACATGTCGTGATCGTCGACCACCACGGCCAGCATATAGGTCGGCGTGCCGTCGGCGCGCAGCAGCACCATGTCGTCCATTTCGCTGTTCTGAACGGTGATTTCGCCCTGTACCAGATCCTGGATCACGGTCTCGCCCGATTGCGGCGCTTTCAGGCGGATCACCGGGGCTTGATCTTTCGGCGCATCGGCGGGGTCGCGATCCCGCCAGCGGCCATCGTAGCGCATGGACCGGCCCTCGGCCTTGGCCGTGGCGCGCATGTCCGTCAATTCCTCCGGCGTGCAGTAGCAATGATAGGCCTTGCCTTCGCTCAGCAATTGCCGGGCTACTTCCGCGTGGCGGTCGGCGCCGGTAAACTGAGAGATCGGCTCCCCCTGCCAGTCCAGACCCAGCCAGTGCAGGCCCTCGTGGATGGCGGTAACGGCCGCCTCAGTCGAGCGGGCTCGGTCCGTATCCTCGATCCGCAACAGCATCTGCCCGCCGTGGTGCCGGGCGAACAGCCAATTGAACAGCGCCGTACGGGCCCCGCCAATGTGCAGGAACCCGGTGGGGGAGGGGGCGAAACGGGTGATCACGGACATGCATTTGGCTTTCGGGCTGGCGGCATTTGAGAACCGGCATATGATACGGCGTGGCGTTATCTATCACATCGTTTTGGCGGACGCCAACCACCCGGCTGGTGCGGGCCTTTTTGGCGGAGCGGGAGCGCTGGCCCCTGTGGCTGCCTGTCGTGCTGGGGGCCGGCGTGGCGCTGTATTTCGCGCTGCCGGTGGAGCCGCCCTGGTACGTCGGGCCCGGCGCTGTCGCCGCCCTGATTTGTGCCGCCTGGCTGCTGCGCCGGCAGGGATATGTTTTGCTGGTACTTTTGGCGCTGTTGGCCGTTGGCGCCGGTTTCTGGGCCGCCCAGGACCGTGGCGCCCGGGTCGCCGGACCGGTTCTGTCGGGACGGCTTGGCCCGGTCTATCTGACCGGCATGATCGTCAATGTCGAAACGCGGCCACATGGTCTGCGTCTGTCCCTGCGTGACACCCGGATCGCCAGGCGGCCCGATTGGCAGGCCCCCCATCTGGTCCGCCTGACCCTGCGCCATAGCCCGGATCTGCCCCTGGTGGTGGGTGACAGGGTGCGCCTGCGTGCCGTAATGATGCCGCCCGCCGGACCGGCCGCCCCCGGAGCTTATGATTTTGCCCGCGCCGCCTGGTTCAAGGAAATAGGCGCGGTTGGGTTTGCCATGTCACGCGTGCGGGTTATCGCCCCGGGTGAGCGCACCGGAGCCAGCCTGCGCATCGCCGAATGGCGGCGGAAGCTGGCCCTGCATCTGCGCGCGCAATTGCCCGGCCAGGTCGGCGCCGTGGCCGCGGCCCTGATGACCGGTGATCGCGGCGCCATTCCGGAACGTACCCTGCAAGACATGCGCGATGCCGGTTTGGCGCACCTTTTGGCTATTTCCGGGCTGCATGTAGGTTTGATCGCCGGTTGGCTTTTCTTCGGGGTACGGTTGTTTCTGGCTCTGATCCCAGGCTTGGCGCTGCGGGCGCCGATCAAGAAATGGGCCGCCGCCATCGCCCTGACGGGGGCCTTCGCCTATATGCTGCTGACCGGTTCCACGGTGCCAACCCAGCGGGCCTTCATGATGCTGGCGTTGGTCATGCTGGCGGTCATGCTGGATCGTGTCGCCATATCCTTTCGCCTGTTGGCCTGGGCCGCCGTCGCCGTTCTGCTGTGGGCGCCGGAAAGCCTGCTCTCCGTCAGTTTCCAAATGTCATTCGCCGCCGTGGTCGGGCTGACCGCGATATATGAAGGCCTGGGTCCGGTGATGATGCGCTGGCGCGCCGATGGCGGCCGGGCCAAGCGTTTGAGCCTTTATCTGGCGGCCGTGCTGTTGACCACCCTGATCGCCAGCCTGGCGACGGCGCCGTTCGCGCTTTATCATTTCAACCGTGTCGCCATGTATGGCCTGGCGGCAAATTTGATCGCCGTGCCGCTGACCGCGCTTTGGGTTATGCCCTGGGCCCTGGTGGCATTTCTGCTGTTGCCATTCGGTTTGGAACAAATAGCGCTTTTGCCCATGGGCTATGCGATCCAGGCCATTCTCGCGGTGGCTCAAAAGGTGGCCAGTTGGCCCGGCGCCGTCACCTTGGTGCCGGCCTTTTCCATAACAGCTTTGTCCGTCATGTCCTTGGGTGGCCTGTGGTTTTGCCTTTGGCGCGGCCGGTGGCGTTATGGTGGAATATTGGCGATCCTTTTCGGCATTATTTTGGCGGCCAGCGGCGATCCGCCGGACATATTGATCGATGGCCGGGGCCGGGCCATGGCGGCGCGACTGGATAATGGGGCTGTGCTGGTGGCCGCGCCCTACCGGCGCAACAATATCACCCTGTCCACATGGCTGCGGCGTTGGGGCCGGGAGGAACCAAGCAAGGATGAGCGGGTCATGCGATGTGACCGACTTGGCTGCAGTCTGGTTCAGGGCGGCAGATCGGTCGGGTTCGTCCGCGATCCCCGTGCCCTCGAGGATGATTGCCGGATCGCGGATCTGGTCCTGTCCGCCGTGCCGGTGCGATTTAACTGCCCGTCCGCGAAACTGGTTATCGATCGTATGGATTTGTGGCGTCGGGGTGCCATCGCGGTGCGTTGGCGCAATGGCGGGATTACCGTCGAAGGTGCCAACGATAGCCGCGGCGACCGGCCCTGGAGCCGGCCGAAAGGCGTGAAAGTTTCTAATACGACTTCTAATACTGCCGCAAAAGGCCGATCAACTGGCCCTGGATCTTAACCCGGTCGGGCGGAAAGATCCGCGTCTCGTAACTTTGATTGGCGGGTTCCAGGGCAACGGAATTGCCCTTGCGGCGCAGGCGTTTCAAGGTGGCCTCGTTATCATCGATCAGGGCGACCACGATAGCGCCGTTTTCCGCTGTTTCGCGCCTTTGCAGGATGACCGTGTCGCCGTCCAGAATGCCGGCGTCGATCATCGAGTCACCGGCTACTTCCAGGGCGAAGTGTTCCCCCCGGGCCAGCATGCCACGGGGGACATCGACGAAGTTGTCGGGATCGCGCAAAGCCTCAATCGGTGTGCCGGCAGCAATCCGGCCGTAAAGGGGCATGGAGACAATATCGTCCGCATCCGCTCCCTGCCGCGCGACGCCGGTGGTAAACTCCCCCTGGATGACGTTGGGCGCCAGATCCTGCCCCCCCGGCAGGACCGATCCGGGCAGTTTCAATACCTCAAGCGCACGGGCCCGGTGGGCCAGGCGCCGGATAAAGCCGCGTTCTTCTAGCGCTGTAATCAGCCGATGAATGCCGGATTTTGATTTCAGGTTCAGGGCATCTTTCATCTCATCAAACGAAGGAGAGATGCCGTTCTTGCGAATATGGCCGTGAATGAAGTTGAGAAGCTCGTGCTGTTTCCGTGTCAACATTCCTTGACCCTTCCCCCTGGGTTATCGCCAAAAAATTGCAATATAAATGCATATACAATTAATTTGACGGAACAAAAGCAAAACCTGGAACTATGTTCTAGTTTGGTTCTCAATCGTGGTCAAGAAAAATGTCGAATTGTGGATAAATTATCCACAGGGCGGGCTTCAGATGCAGGCACTTTCGCCATTCAGGGGCAGAATTTCAACCCGGTCGCCGGCCTTGGCCGGTTCCGCATGGGGCGCGCGCAGGATCAGGCAATCGGCCCGGGCCAGGCGCGACAGCATGGAGCTGTCCTGTTTATCGAACGGCGTCACCACCATCTCGCCCTCTCCGTTGGTGGCGGCCGTGGCGCGCAAATAATCCTGCCGCTGGTCGTTGGCGGCAAGATCCCGGCCCAATCGCGCGGTTTGTGTCGCGGCGTGGGGGTCTAGGCCCAGCATGGCCCGGATGGCGGGGCGCAGATAAACCAGACCGCAGACCAGGGAGGAAACCGGATTGCCGGGCATGCCCATCATGGGGGTGTCGCCGATCTTACCGAATATCAACGGTTTTCCGGGCCGCATGGCAATGCGCCAGAAATTCAGCTCCAGGCCATCGGCGCCCAGAACCTTGCGTACCAGATCATGATCGCCCACCGATGCCCCGCCCAGGGTCACCAGCATATCGGCGCCACGGGCGCCCGCCGCCAAGGCGCGCAGGGAATCTTCATCATCCGAGGCGATGCCCAGATCAATGGCCTCGCCGCCCGAGGCCGCAATCAGACCCATCAAGGCAAGGGTGTTGGAGCTGATGATCTGGTTCGGGCCCACGGGCTCCCCGGGGCGGACAATTTCATCGCCGGTGGCCAGCAGCGCGATGCGCGGTGCCCTGGTCACGCTCAGCCAGGGTACGTTCATGGCGGCGGCCAGGCCGATGTCACGGGCGGACAGCACCCGATTGGCCGCAATACCAACGTCGCCCGCATGAAAATCCAATCCCGCCGGACGGATGAAGCGGCCCGGGCTCGGGGCCTCGGTCATGGTGATCTGGTCGCCGTCGGTTTCCGTGTCTTCCTGGATCACAATGGCATCCGCGCCCTTTGGTACTGGCGCGCCGGTAAAGATGCGCGCAGTTTGGCCTGGCCCGATGGTGCCGTCAAAGGCGCTGCCGGCAGCGGATTCACCGATTTGTGTCAAGGTCGCCGGAACCTTCACTACATCCGCCGCGCGGACGGCGTAGCCGTCCATGGCCGAGACATCGCTGGGCGGCTGGGTCAACCGCGCCACCACATCCCGGGCCAGGACCCGGCCATGGGCGGCGGCCAGATTGATGCTTTCCATGGGCATCCGGTCGACCCCATCGAGGACGCGCTGCAAGGCCTCGGCAACTGAAATCATGTTCATGTTCACTTTCTAAGACGCGTCGTAACTACCTGATTTTCCGCCCGATTTGTGGATCAGACGTACATCACCGATTTGCATGCTGCGATCCACCGCCTTGCACATATCATAGATCGTCAAGCCGGCGACGGAGACGGCGGTCAGGGCTTCCATCTCCACACCGGTGCGGCCGGTCAATTTCACTTCCGCCACGATATTGACCTGGTTCCTGTCCCGGTCACAGCTCAGTTGCAGACTGACCGAGGACAATTGCAGGGGATGGCAAAGGGGGATTAGATCGGCGGTGCGTTTGGCCGCCATGATCCCGGCCAGGCGCGCCACGCCCAGCACATCGCCCTTGGCCATGGCGCCGGCCTCAATCAGGGCCACGGTTTCGGGCGCCATTGTGACGCGTCCGGCCGCCCGGGCGATGCGTTCCGTCACATCCTTGCCGCCCACATCAACCATATGCGCGTTGCCCTGGGCATCAAAGTGGGTCAATTCAGCCATGTCTCAATTCTCCACCGCCGCTGACACCGTTGTTGATTGAGGTGGCTCAAGCAGCTTGCGCACCGCCGCCTCCACATCCGCCTGACGCATCAGGGATTCACCCACCAGAAAACAATTGCAGCCGGCCGCGCTCATGCGAACCAGATCGTCGTGGCTGTTCAGACCGCTTTCACTGACGCCCAGGGCATCATCGGGCAGGGCGGCGGCCAAGCCTTCCGTGGTGGCCAGATCCGTGACCATGGTCTTCAGATTGCGGTTGTTGATACCGATCAGCCGGCTTTGCAGGCCCAGGGCACGATCCAGTTCCATTCCGTCGTGCACTTCGATCAGTACATCCATGCCCCACTCGCGCGCCGCCGCTTCCAACTCTTTCGCCTGGCCGTCGTCCAACGCCGCCATGATCAGCAGAATACAATCGGCGCCCAGGGCGCGGGCTTCCGTCACTTGATAGGGGTCCAGCATGAAATCCTTGCGCAGTACCGGCAGATCCACCGCCCCGCGGGCCTGACCTAGGAAATCATCATGGCCTTGGAAATACGGCACGTCGGTAAGAACCGACAGACAGCTGGCGCCGCCCCGGGCATAGGCCCGTGCCAGGGTGGCGGGATCAAAGTCGGAGCGGATCAAGCCCTTGGATGGCGAGGCTTTCTTGACCTCGGCGATCAAACCATAGCCGCCCGCCTTAACCTTTTCGCGCAACGCATTTTCGAAGCCGCGTACGGGGTCGGCCGATCTGGCCGCCGCCGTGACCTCCCCCAGGGGCCGGGCCGCCTGGCAGGCCTTGATATGGTCCAATTTGTCGCCGCAGATGCGGTCGAGAATATCGCTCATGGTGACACCGTATCCGCGCGGTTGGTGATTTCAACGAGCTGCTGCAATTTTTCCATTGCCTGGCCATCGTCGATTGATCGCGTGGCCATGGCCACGCCTTCGGGAAGGTCCGATGCCTTGCCCGCGATCATCAGGGCCGCGGCGGCGTTGAACAATACGATATCCCGATAGGCGCCGGCCCCGCCCTCCAGCAGGTTGGTCAGGGCGGCGGCGTTTTCCGCTGCCTCGCCCCCTTGCAGATCAGCCAGGGTGGCCATGGGCAGACCGGCCTGATCGGGGGAAATTTCGAATTCGGTAATCTCGCCATCGCTAAGTGTCGCCACATAGGTCGGGCCCGTGGTGGTGATTTCGTCCGAGCCGTCGGAGCCGTGCACGATCCAGACCCGTTCCGAACCCAAAGTCTTTAGGGTTTCGGCCATGGGGCGCATCCATTCGCGGGCAAATACGCCGATCAACTGGCGCTTCACGCCGGCCGGATTGGTCATGGGGCCAAGGATGTTGAAGATCGTCCGGGTGCCAATTTCAACCCGTGTCGGGCCGATATTGCGCATGGCGCCATGATGGCGCTGGGCCGCCATGAAGCAAAGGCCGGTCTCATCCAGGGCCTGTTGCAGGATGGGGAAATCGGCATCCACATTGATGCCCAGGGCGCTTTGCACATCCGTGGTGCCGGATTTTGACGATGCGGCGCGATTGCCGTGCTTGGCGATGGGGACGCCGCAACCGGCAACCACGAAGGCGGTCGCGGTGGAAATGTTCAAGGTCCCTTTGCCATCACCGCCGGTTCCGACGATGTCCATGGCGTCCGCCGGGGCCATAATGGTGGTCATGCGCTGGCGCATGGCCATGACACCGCCGGTAATCTCCGCCACGCTCTCGCCGCGCACCCGCAGGGCCATGAGGAAGGCGCCCATCTGCGACGGCGTCGCATCCCCCGACATCATCACATCGAAAGCCGCCCTGGCCTGTTCCGCATTCAGCGCCTGGCCATCGGCGACAATGGCGATCAATGCCTTGAAGTCTAACTTGTCATCGGCCATCAATGGTTCTCCGACCTCACAAAATCCTGGCAGCAATATACGCGGTCTCGCGCCGCCGCGCGGCACAACAAACCGCGCCTTTTATGCGCCGTCAAGGCTCCTGTCTTAACGGATGCTGATTATCGCGACGGGGAGTCCGACGAAGCAGGTTTTGCGGGTGCTATGTCACGGCGAGCGAAGGATATGGCAATCGTTCGAATCGAAGGAAAACCGGCGGAATTATGTTCAGTTTCCACCGCTCCAACGAAATTCGGTGCCGGCCGAGCCGTCGGCGACCGCCCGGATTGTCCCATTCTCGAAGATCCAGCGCGTTTTACTTGATGATTGGCTGTGCATATCCTTGAAAAATAAGGCATTTGGGGCAATATGGCCTTTAGGTTGAAGACTGAGGAGACGGAAACTGGTCGGGGATACGGGGAAACAGGGGAAGCGCGACCGATCCACGCGCCCCGTGCGTCAGCGTCGGGCACGCAGGCGGCGGGCCCGATTGATGACGAAGTCCCTGTTTATTGCATTGGCGGGTTTCGCCGGCGGCCTTGGCGTGACCACGGCCTTGACCTTCGTGGCGCCGGAATTCCACCCCCTTGGCGCCGTTGCGGAAAACCGGGAGCCGACAACATCCCAGGCTGCCGTGCAGCAAACACAACAGACCGACATTCCGGTCGTGCGCCAACCTCTCGATCTGGCGCGGCTGGCGCCCGCGGCCGGCCCCGG
>JABIRL010000310.1 GCA_018667855.1 Rhodospirillaceae bacterium | reverse complement strand
CCGAGCCATACCTTGACCGACAAGTACTTCAACCTGCCGCAACTTAGTGACAATCTCTTCCGGTTTGTGTCGCTTGTTCGCCATCTCTGATCCTCCGTTTCCTAACTATAACGATGGACCAACTCAGTGGGGGAGGACCACCCCGGCGGGATGGATAACAAAGCCGCAAACAAGGGGAGGATGGTCTTGGTGTCTTCCGGCCGCAATCGCAGGATTGTTTCCAGTTTGCCGAGTTTGTCGGCGTCACTGTCATCACTGGTGAATTCGGCGGCCCTTTGCAGGCGTTGAATAATTGGATAAAAGGCACTATTCGCGTGCAACGGCGAACACTGAAACCGCAACCGGAAATGATGCTGTTCTCGAATTTCTCCACATAGAGCCTGCACCAGACGGGACTTGCCTATGCCGGCTTCACCCGAAACAAAGGCAATCTGGCCGTCATTTTCCACGGCGTCTTGCCAGCGCTCAAGCAACAACCTTAATTCTGTTTCTCGGCCCACCAGGCGCGTCAGCGCGGCGGAGTGGGCAGCTTCGAAACGGCTTTCCGCCATCGTTTCGCCGGTAATGCGCCAGGCCCTTACGGCATTGTCAAAGCCTTTCAGATCATGGGTGCCAAGATCATCCGCCATGAAAGTTTGACCGACCAACCGGTGTGTCGCTTCGCCGACGATAACGTCTCCCGGTTCCGCCAACTGTTGCAGCCTTGCGGCCAGGTTTGGAGCTTCCCCGCTGACGGCTTCCGCATCGCTGCCGCTTTCACCGACCAGGTCGCCGACGACGACTTGGCCGGTTGCGATGCCAACCCGCGCCGCCAAAGTGTCGATGCCGCCAACCTTGATGTCATTTATCGCATTGACCGCGAACAGGCCGGCATGCACGGCGCGCTCCGCCTGGTCTTCATAGGCCTGTGGCCAGCCGAAATAAGCCAGGACGCCATCTCCCAGGTATTTTGCAACATGCCCGCCATAACGCTTAACCGCGGCAGCCGCGGAATCTTGATAGTGCTGCATGACATCGCGCAGATCCTCGGGATCCAGGCGTCGGGACAATGCGGTCGAACCCACCAGGTCGCAGAACATGACTGTCAGTTGACGCCGTTCAACGATTGATGAGGACTGCCGGCTGGTGTCAGCGATCTTTGCCGTGTCGCGATTGCCGTTAAGCTTGGCAACCGCACTGGAGAACGTTTTGCGATGCCCGATCGGGATTACGCCTAATTCCTTTAGATCCTCGTTGGAGAGTAATGCGAGATGGTCGAAGGTAATCAGGTTTTCTTCGAACGCGTCGGCGTACCCGCCAAGCCCAATCTCTTCCAGCCATTGCCTGATGTCATCCATCGCATCGACTCCTTAAGGAGGCGGTCATTGTAGCATAAGGCGAAGACTATTCCAGCACACCAGCATTGGATGGCAATGGATGGTACGATCGAATTGCCGTCACCGCCGGGCACAGATTTGTTGCTTCACGGCGGGATTGGGGATTTCGATACGACCATGAAAACATTCGATAATCTCTAATTTACCTCGCGCGGCTTCGGCAAGTTCGCCCCTACGTAGCAGGAAATCAGGGTTGGAGGGGCGGCCGAATGTTTCATTGCCGATGGCGAAAGTGTCGTAGAGCAGCAGGCCGCTGGGCGCCACGGCCGCGACCAGTTGGGGCAGCAGGGGACGGTGGAGATAGTTGACCACCACCACGGCGGCGAATATCCGCGCGCCCAGGGGCCAGGGGCTGCCGTCTTCCAGGTCGTGTTCGATGATCTCGAGATTTTCGTGCGGCGTAAGGGCCGTGACATCACGGTCGATCGCCGTCACGGAATGGCCGCGTTGGAGAAGGAAATGCGCATGCCGGCCGCCGCCGCAGGCCAGGTCGAGGACGGCGCCGCCGGTCGGTATCAGGTCCGCGAAACGTTCGATCCAGGGGGAGGGGTCTTGCATATGTTGCATTCCGGGCTTGCCCAGCGGGCGCTTCGATGCCATTTATGGGTCACAATGATGGTATTCGATTTGATATGCGCCAACAAACACACCTTTGAAGCCTGGTTCAAGGATTCAAAGGCGTTTGACGGCCTGCGCCGCAAGGGTCAGGTGCAATGCCCCGCCTGTGGCGATGACAAGGTGGAAAAGGCCCTGATGGCCCCGAACATCTCCACCTCCAAGAAACAGGCCAAGGCGGCCAAGGAAAGCGTTGTGGCGGCGGAAGCCATGCAGATGCTGGCCAAGATGCAACAACACGTGGAAGAGAATTGCGATTATGTCGGCAAGGAATTTGCCGAGGAAGCCCGCAAGATCCACTATGGCGAGACCGATAAACGCGACATCTATGGCGAGGCGACCAATGCCGAAGCCAAGGAACTGCACGACGAAGGCGTCGATTTCACCGCCATTCCCTGGACCCAGCAGAACGACAGCTGACCGACAACTGCCCGACAACTAAACGGGTCCGTGGATTGGATCGCCGCTCAATTGTCGTCGTTCCGGCCTAGGCTCAATCCCTAGCGCATGTCGCGTTCAATTGAACGCGCAGCCATGCGCTAAAACCTTTAAGATAGAGCAACTTATCCGCAGTCAATTGAATCCAATTGACTGCGGGTTGCTCTAATACAGCACTTCGGCGTAACGTTTTTCCATCTCTTCCTGGCTTTCGGCCGCGCCGGTCGTATTGGTCTGATCATTGATCATTTGCCCCATGGTCGGCAGTACCGCGCGCTCGTTGCGGGCTTTGTCGTCCCATAAATGGGACCGCATCAGCGCCTTGGCACAGTGCAGGTAAGCTTCCTCGATATGCAGGCGGATCACGGCCTTTGGCCGGCGCACCTCGCCATCGAACCGCTCGCGGATATCGTCCGCGATGACGATTTCGGCCCGCCCGTTCAGGCGCAGGGTTTCGTTGACGCCGGGAACCATGAACAGCAGTCCGATACCTGGGTTATCGATAATATTTTCCAGGCTATCCAGCCGGTTGTTGCCGGGCCAGTCGGGCAGCAGGATGGTCTTGTCGTCTTCAATCTGCACAAAGCCCGGCGTCCCGCCCCGTGGCGTGGCATCCGCCAGGCCGTCCGCGCCCTTGGTCGCCAGCACCACGAACGGCGACAGTTCAATGAACCGGCGGCTGTGCTTATCCAGGGACGGCAGCTGTTTTGTAAGGGCGCGTCCCTTGGCCGGCGGGTAGAGCTGACGCAACTGTTCCTTGGTATCGATGGTCTGCATATTCATTCCAGTTCGGCTATGTGCGGGGGTCGTCCGCAAAGGTATGTTCGGTCGGCTGTAGCGTTGCCGTCATCACCGTCACACCGGTGGGTGCGTCGAAACGATGCCAATGATCCCGGGGCACGACGACCAGCATGCCCGCGGTCAGCTCAAGCACATCTTCGCCATCGCCCGTCAGAATAGTCAACGTCGTGGCGCCGTCCAGTATTTGCACGATCTCATCGCCCTTGGCGTGCTTTTCCCAACCGCTGTCGCCCTGGAAGGACCCCGCGAAAATGGCGCCGTCCCGGAATGGTGCCAATTCGGCGAAGGCGGCGTTGGCCTCGGCCTCGGTGGTGTGATCGCCACGCATCTTAATGGACCGCAGCGGCGCCAGGGCGGCTTTGATGTCGACGGCTTTGATCCCCATATTTCCGTGTCCCAAATTGCTCTTCGGTCAATTTAACCCCATTTACCTTGACTGTTTAGGGTCAATCGTTCCCAAGGCGGGGTGGATTGGCTATTTTGGGAACAGCAAACAGCAACATCAGGATCAATCAGATGAAAAGTAAGATGTGCGAGATGTTCGGCATCGATGTGCCGATCTTCGCCTTTTCCCATTGCCGCGACGTCGTGGTCGAGGTTTCCAAGGCCGGCGGCATGG
>JABIRL010000094.1 GCA_018667855.1 Rhodospirillaceae bacterium | reverse complement strand
TCGGCAGGGTGCCGAAATTCGCAGCCGCCCTGGCTCAGCAATGTTTCATCACCGATTATGCCTACGCTGAAACGCCCGATGAAACCCAGGCTGTGGACACAATGGCGGCCAGGGCCGAGGCAATGCTGCAGCAAGGTACTTTGGGCCAAAAGCTCGAATCTGCCCTGACGGCGATTGCTATGTACCGCCCGCTGAATACTCTCGCCGGTATCGAAAAGGCGGTGGTATCGACGGAACTGGCGCCGCTGCTCTATCAGCAATCCGGCGGCCCGGCGGAGGAAGCCGCGCTGGCGGCCTCGGTCGCGGTATTGTCGGAAGAGGTTTCAGAGCCGGCCGTACGCCAACAATACGAGGACGCGCCCTATCCACGCTGGCTGACCACGGACCGCAAGATGCCGGTTCCCATGGCGGCGGCGGTAGGGGCATTGTTCCCGAAACTGGACTATACCCCCGGCGCCGCCACTCCCCGTATTCTTGTCGCCGGCTGCGGCACGGGCAAGCAGGCCATGGATGCGGCCACTCAGTACAAGGACGCCCAGGTCACGGCGATTGATATCAGCCGCGCCAGCCTTGGCTATGCCCGGCGCATGGCGGCGGCGGACGGCGTCGATAACATCGCCTTCATGGCCGCCGATATTATGGCCCTTGGTGCTTGGGAGGCGCGGTTCGATCTGGTGGAAAGTTCCGGCGTGTTGCATCATTTGCAGGATCCGGAGGCCGGCTGGCGCAATCTTTGCGGTCTGTTGGCGCCGGGCGGTTTGATGAAGGTGGCGCTGTATTCCACCCTTGGCCGCCGGGATTTACAGGCCGCCCGGGATTTCGTGGCGCGTGACGACGGCAATGGCGACGGCAATGGCGGCGGCAAAGGCGGCGGCGCTGTCACGCCCGAACGTATTCGCCAGGCCCGCGCGGATATCCTGGCCCTGGCGGAGGACGACCCGCGCCGGCGAGCGACGCGCTACAGCGATTATTTTTCCCTGCGCGGCTGTCGGGATCTGCTGTTCAACGTGCGGGAGCAGGACTACAGCTTGTTGGAGTTGGCTTCCATGATGCGGCGGCTGCACCTGGATTTTATCGGTTTCCAGTTCGCCGATATCAATCTGCCGGCACGTCTAGCGGCCGCCCACCCCGGCGCCCGCCTGGATGATTTGGCCCTGTGGCATGAATTCGAAACCGCCAATCCGGAAATTTTCTCGGGCATGTACCAATTCTGGTGCCGCCCGTCTTTAGCAAATTAGACGCAAGCAAATCAAAAGTAAGGAAACCCTCATGGCCAAGACCAACATCGAATTCGGTACGGCCCTGCGCTCGCCCTACGACGTGGCCAAACTGTCGCGGCAGATAGAAGACCTCGGCTATGACATCCTGGGCTGCGGCGAACATGTGAGTTTCTATGTGGATACCGCCAACGGCCTCATCTCCCTGTCGGTGGCGGCAGGGGCGACCACGTCCATCAAGCTGATGAGCACGATCACTCTGGTGCCGCTCTATCCTGCCGCCCTGTTGGCCAAGATGGGCGCGGCGCTGGATGTGGCCTCGGGCGGCAGGTTCTCCCTTGGCGTCGGTGTGGGGGGCGAGTTCGCCAACGAATTCGCGGCCTGCGGCGTGCCGGTCAACGAACGGGGCGCCCGCACGGACGATGCCCTGGAGGTTATCACGCGGACTTGGACCGGGACGGATGTGAGTTATGACGGCCGTTTCACCAAGCTGGAAAATTTCTCCCTCAAACCCCTGCCGATCCAAAAGCCCCGCCCGCCGATCTGGGTCTCGGGCCGATCGGATGCCGCCATGCGCCGGGCCGCCAAATACGCCGACGGCTGGCTGCCCTATATGTACACGCCCGAACAACTGGCCGAGAGTATCGAAAAGATCACCGCCTATGGCGAGGATCTGGGCCGGGATATGTCCGATTTCACCTTCGGTATGTACATCTTCACCGCCGTGCACGAAGACAACGACACGGCCGTCAAATACGCCAGCGACCGCCTGAGCCTGCAATATTCCCAGGACTTCAGCAAAATCGTCCACAAATTCGCCCTGGCCGGCGACCCGGACAAATGCCAGGCTCGCCTGCAGGAATATGTCGACGCCGGCGCCACCATGGTCTTCGTCTCCACCGCCTGCCCGGACGACTACATCGACACCAATCTGGAGATGATCGCCAAAACCATCATGCCGGCGTTTCGGGTTTAAGCCCCTGATTTTATATTGCTCTCGGCGGTAGTCTTAATTGCCTTGAACTGCTCTGGCAGCCTCCTAGGCAGTTTTGGCCTTGAGGTCGTCGAGCTGCTTCCTTACGCCGGCGATCATGCAGGCGAGATCGGACGTCAGCATCACCATGTCGAAGCCGCGCTCCACGGCGCCCGCCGCGAACTCCGCGCCGGCACAATGCATGACGGCCTTTATGCCGTTCTTGTGGGCGGTATCGCGGATCTTGTCACAGGTGGCCAGATGGGTCGGGTCGGGATTATCGCCGCGCGGTTCCAGGCCCAATGCGAAAGACAGATCGGCCGGCCCGATGTAGACGGCGTCGAGGCCGGGCGTAGCGCAGATGGCATCAAGGTTGGCGAGGCCCTCCTTCGTCTCGATCATGGCCATGACGACAATCTCGTCGTTGGCGTTGGCCGGATAATCGGCGCCGGCGTATTGCGCGGCGCGCACCGGACCGAAAGAACGCATGCCGACCGGCGGGTAGCGGCACGCGGCCACCGCCTTCGCGGCTTCCTCTGCCGTATTGACCAGCGGCACGATGATGCCGTAGGCGCCCAGGTCCAGGGCCCTCATAATTGCCGCCGGCTCGTTCCAGGCGACACGCACGACAGGGACCGTATCCGTCTGGGATATCGCCTGCAACATGGGCCAGATATCATTCATTTCAGAGGTGCCGTGCTGTAGATCGATGCACAGGGCATCGAAGCCCTGACGCGCCATGACCTCGGCCGTGAAGCCGTGGGACACGGAGAGCCAACCCAGAGTCACGCATTTTCCGTCTTGCCACATTTGCTTGATCTTGTTTGGTCGCATAATCGAAACTCCAGTGTTGTTCATATCTGTGCGGGGTTGCCGGCGTTGAGGTCAGCATGCGGATGGCCGACCCGGCGATTGTTCATAGCTTGCCTTTTTATGGCTTTATGGCGGTCCGGTCGACCCCCTATCGGTCCGCGAATATCCGATGCGAGGCGGCCGCTTCAACCGACCGGATCTGGATCACCCACCCCTAAACATTATCCGCACGGTGGTAATTTCCGCGATGCGGCAATAGAATTGAGTGATTGTAATGAGGATATCAACAGGCAGACATCGTGGATAAGCAAAAGCCGGTAAACGACTGGACTACGGATTTCGACATATTTGATCCGGAATATAACCTGGATCCCGGTCCCATTTGGCGGGATATGAGGGAACGCTGCCCGATCGCGCATTCGGAACGTTGGGGCGGCGCCTGGATGGCGACCAAGTACGATGATATTCAGGCCCTGGTCAGAAAAGTGCCGGAACTCTCCAACCGGCAACCGACCGTTTTCCCCATGGAAGAGGGCAAGGATATCCTCGCGGATTACTTCGCAGATCTATTGCCGCCACTGACCAAGGATCCACCTGAACATAGTCCCCTACGTCGCCTGCTGCTGCCATTCTTTTCCATGAAGGCTGTTGAAGCCCACCGGCCCTATACCGAGCAGCTTTGCCACGAACTTATCGATGGCTTCATCGAAAATGGAGCTTGCGATGCGGCAGCGGACTATGCCCAACAGATTTCCCCACGGGTTATTGGTCACTTGCTCGGGGTCGATCTTGGACGCAGGGAAGAATTTGTCGGCTGGGTCCAGGGCCTTGTCGAACTAGGTGCTTCGAACTTCGAATTGCGCTCTAAAAGCTATCGGGCGGTCCGTGATTTCCTCGGCGAACAAATAGCCAAACAACGGGCTGATCCGGGTGACAATTATATTTCGCGGCTTTTGGCCAGTGAGATTGACGGCGAACCTGTTCCCGACATTGTGATCCTTAACATGTGCATGCTGATACTGGTGGCGGGCGTCGATACTACGTGGAGCACGATTGGCTCTTCGCTATGGCATTTTGCCTCGCATCCGAAGGACCGCCAGCGCCTGGTGGCGGAACCGGAGCTGCTCTCCAGTGCCGTAGAGGAAATGTTGCGTCTGCATGCACCGGCCTCCGCCGGCCGTGTCGCCATGAAGGACATGGACCATGACGGCCATAGGATCAAACGCGGGGAACGGATGATCTTGAGTTTTCCAGCCGCCAACCGGGACCCGGCGGTATTCGAATGTCCCGACGAAGCCGACATCGGGCGGGAAAAGAACCGCCATGTTGCCTTCGGCGTCGGCATCCATCGTTGCGCCGGCTCCAATCTCGCGCGACTGGAGATGGAGGTCGCGCTGGGTGTCTGGTTCGCGCGCATTCCCGAATTCGAACTCAGCGACCCCGACGCCGTTACCTGGTCCGCTGGTCAGGTTCGCGGCGCCCGCACGGTACCGGTGACATTCTAGGGCCGTTCCGCGACGAAAAATACCGATCCAGACCGATAACCGAGCAGCCGGCGGGCGCTCGGCGCGATCTGCATCAGGACAGGGCGGCGTTTCCGAATAATACCGCAACCGATATGACTTGATTGTTAGTTTCTCTCCGGGGCGCTGCTCTCTATACTGACGGCCCTATCGAATAACAAAACAAAGGGAGGTGTAGACGATGATCGGATATTGCACGATTGGCGTGACGGACATGGACAAGGCCAAGGCGTTTTGGGGAGAGCTGCTGGGGGAGATCGGCGCCAGCGTACAGATCGACATTGGCCGGCTGGCGATGATTGGAACGGGCATGGACAATCCGATGCTGGCCGTTTGCGTACCGTTCGACGAAAATGATGCCAATCCTGGAAACGGCAACATGGTTGCGTTCGCCCCGGGATCGAAAGAGCTGGTGGACAAGCTGCACGCAAAGGCACTCGAACTCGGCGCCAGCAACGAAGGTGACCCGGGGCAACGTATCCCGGATATGTTCTACGGCGGTTACTTCCGTGATCCGGATGGTAACAAGGCGGTGTTCTTCCAGTTCGGCTAGCACAACCTGCGTTCATTTGAACGGTGGCAAGTGGCGCTATCTCGGTGAATTTGATCAGACGGCCGAAATACAATTCCGTTTTTCGGCCGTTTGAGCCAGCTGTCTCTCGCGCGCCCGCCCGGCCCGGCCGTGGCACACGCACCATTGCGCGTTGACAGCAATGAACGCCCGCGTGAATATATTGGCCATCCAACCACGGTCGAGCATCAACAATGCCAATGGGTTTTCGCTCGGCCTGGGCTATCGATCAATTCGATGATGGCGCGGAGGGGATTGAAATTCAAGCCGTGCCAATATCGCGCAAAACAATCCTGTAAGAATAGTTGTGTAGAATCAGTCGCGTAAAAACAGGTCGTCCGGATTGGACGTGCTCATGGCGCGAGAGATCGGGTCGACGACCGGGATCGTTCGACGAACGGGTTTGAAATCACTGGGAGGAAAATAATGACTATCAGATTACATACATTACTCAAAGGCGCCGTGGCCGGCGTCGTGCTTTCGATGACGGCCGGTGCCGTTAATGCCGCACCAGAGTTTACCTTGCGTTGGGGCCATTATCTGTCCAATAGCCCATTCCTGCAGCTCGAGAAGGATTTTGCCAAAAAGGTCGAGGCAGGCACCAACGGACGCGTCAAAATCGATATGACTTTCGCCGGCGGCCTGGGGAAGGGCGGCGAGCTTCTTGGACTGGTCGGGCGCGGCGCCATCGACATGGCGGCGATCGTTCCGGGCTACTATGCCAAGCAACTGCCGTTCTACAAAGCGTTCCAGATCCCCTTCGTGTTCAGTAATCCGAAGCAGGCGATTGCGATTTCCATCCGCTCTTTTAAGGAGCTGCCAGCGTTCAAGCAGGAATTGGATAGCCAGAACATCCACTTCCTGTTCCACCAACCGCTTGGCGTCTACTATCTGACCGGCAAGGATCCGAACTGCGACAACATCGCGGGCCTGAAGGGGAAGAAGATCCGCAGCTTCGGCGGTGATGTGCCGAAAATCCATGGTGCCGTCGGCGCGGTGCCGGTCTCGGTCGGCGTGACCCAGGTCTACGAAGCGCTGCAGCGCGGCTCGCTGGACTATTCCTTCCTGAATGCCGGCAACATTCTCTCCAACCGTCTCTATGAACCCGGTAAATACAGCTGCGGACCGGTCATGGTGATCGCCGGCCATCTACTGGTGGTCGGAAACAAGACCTGGAACAAGATGCCGAAAGACATCCAGGACGTCTTCACCGCGGCGGCGGCCGAGATCCAGGCCAAGTACGTCGCTTTCGTCGACGGTCACGAGAACGCCGCCAAGGCGAAGATCGAGGCGGCCGGCGGCGTGTTCAAGCCGTTCAAGGAGATGGACAAGTGGCGGGCCCAGGCCCCTGATCTTCTGGCCAACTGGGTCGAGGTCATGACAAAGCGCGGCAAGGGCGCCGAGGCTGAACTGGTCGCCAAGAGCTGGCGCGCCTGGATGGCTAACTAACCGTCGCGACTGAACGGGCGATCGCCCGGCAACCTGCCGGACAACGGCGGCTAGCCGGGCGATCACTGTTTCTTTGAAGGCCTAATACCATGGATGCCATCGGGCGAATTCTCGAGCGGCTGGGGCTCACCGTGCTGCTGATCGGGGGCGCGGGCATGCTCATGGCGGTCTTTCTCGGAACCGGCGACGTGATCGGGACCCAGGGCTTCGGCCGGCCGATCGCGGGTACACGGGAGCTGACCGAAAGCACGATGGTGTTGATCGTGTTCGGCGCCCTGGCCTATGCCCAGATCCGCCGCGCCCACATTCGTGTCGAATTGCTATACACGCGCCTGTCCGCGCGCGGTAGGACCGCGATGGACATCGTGGCTGGTATCGCGGCGCTGGGATTTTTCGGTCTGATGTGCTGGCAAGCCGTCGGGGAGG
>JABIRL010000128.1 GCA_018667855.1 Rhodospirillaceae bacterium | reverse complement strand
TGCGGTGGATATCGAAGATGCCATCCGCCTCAACGCTTCGGCCATTACGGCACAGATTTATATCGGTGCCGAATACGAACACAAATCCATAGGCAATGTGGTGAAGCTGATCGATACCGGCAACCGCTATGGCATTCCCACCCTTGCAGTGACCGGCGTCGGTGCCGATATGGTGCGGGATGCGCGCTACTTCGGCTTGGCGACCCGGATCGCGGCCGAGATCGGTGCTCACTAAGTGAAGAGTTATTTCATCGAAGAGGGCTTCGAAAAAGTCGTTGCCGGCTGCCCCGTGCCAATCGTCATCGCCGGCGGCAAGAAGCTGCCCGAACGGGAAGCCTTGGATATGGCCTACCGAGCCGTTGACCAGGGCGCGGCGGGTGTGGACATGGGCCGCAATATTTTCCAGTCCGACAGCCCCGTGGCCATGATCCAGGCCGTCGGTGCCGTCGTTCATCGCAACGAAAGCGTCGATAGCGCATTCCAGATGTACCAGGACATAAAAAGCGATATCGAGGCGTAAAACATGACCGAAGCCCCTGCCCCGGAATGGAAGAAAACAGCCTGCGTTTTGTGCGGCAGTACGTGCGGCGTTTTGGTTCAACTGGGGGGTAAGGATGGCCGCGAAATCGTCCGCGTGCGCGGCGACAAGGCACATCCCGGCACCAAGGGCTACACCTGCAACAAAGCCTTGCAGTTAAATTACTACCAATCCGGCAAGGATCGTCTGGACAGCCCGCTCCGACGCCGGGATGACGGCAGTTTCGAGAAAATTGACTGGGATACGGCCATTGCCGAGATCGCCCAGCGTTTCATGGCCATTCGCGATGAATTCGGCGGCGATAAGGTCCTCTATTATGGCGGCGGCGGGCAGGGCAATCATCTGGGCGGCGGCTATTCCCCCGCCTTTCGCCGGGCTATCGGCAGCCGCTATCGCGGCAACGCCCTGGCGCAGGAGAAAACCGGTCTGTCCTGGGTTTTCGACCGCATGGTGGGCGGCTTTTATCATGGCGATTTCGAACATTGCCAAACCGCCTTTCTGGTTGGCAAGAATCCCTGGCAGTCCAACGGTTTCCCCCGCGCCCGCGTCACCTTGCGCCAGATGGCCAAGGATCCGAACCGCAAGCTGATCGTGGTCGATCCCCGCATAACGGAAACGGCGGAGTTGGCGGATATTCATCTGCGTGTGAAGCCGGGGCGTGATGCCTGGTTATTGTCCGCCATCCTGGGCCAGTTGGTACAACAGGATCTGATTGATCATGACTGGCTGGCCGCGCATGCCGGCGGGCATGACGAGGTGATCGAGGCGTTGCGGGATATCCCGGTCGCCGACTACGCCGCGTTTGCCGGCATCCCCATGGCGCAGGTGGAAGAAACGGCGGAGATATTGGGCCATACAGATAGCCTGTCGGTGCTGGAAGATCTGGGCATCGAAATGGCGCCCAATTCCACCGTGAACAGCTATCACTGCATACTGTTATTTCTGCTGACCGGAAATTTCGGCAAGATAGGCGCGGTCAACCTGCCCGCTCAATTGGTCTCCATCTTTTCCGCCGATAGGATCAGCGATCAGCGTGACGAGGCCGGCCACGAGGTCGGTTACAAGACCACGCCGGTGACCAATTCCCGCATTATATCGGGTCTGGTGCCGTGCAATATGCTACCGGACGAAATCTTGACCGATCATCCCGACCGGTTCCGCGCCATGTTGATCGAAAGCGCCAACCCGGTGCATTCCCTGGCCGATGCCAAACGCATGCGCGAAGCCCTGGGCGCCCTGGACCTGTGCGTGGTGATCGATATCGCCATGACGGAAACGGCGCGGGAGGCTGACTACATCCTGCCGGCCGCCAGCCAGTACGAAAAAACCGAAATGGCGTTCTTCAATTTCGAGTTTCCGGAAAACTGCGGCCACCTGCGCGGCCCCCTCATGGCCCCTCTGCCCGGCACCCTGTCGGAGCCCGAGATTCATGCCCGCCTGCTGGAAGCGGTCGACCCGTTTGATCCGGCTGACCTGGAACCCCTGCATCAGGCGGCGGCCGATGGTCTGGATGCCTACGCCACCGCCTTTGCCCGTGCTGCCAAGGGAAACCCAAAGATCAATCAGTACGGCGCCTATGTGCTGTATCGAACCTTGGGGCCCAGTTTGCCCGACGGCATGGCGGAGGGTGCCGCGTTGTGGGCTATCAGCCAGATGTTCGCCGCCACCGAAGGCCTGTCGTTGGCACGGGCGGGTTTCGATGGCCCGCCCGCGACCGCCGGCAACAAACTGTTCTCTGCTTTGATCGAGGCGCAGTCGGGCGTGGTTTTTTCCATCGATGAACCCGACGCCAGCTTCCACCGCAACCGCCTGCCCGGCGGCATGGTCAACCTGCATATCCCCGAGATGCTGGACAAGGTGAAAGAGCTGGCGACCTTCGAGGCGGCGGAGACTAGCGATGAATTTCCCATGGTCCTGGCCGCCGGAGAGCGGCGTTCCTATACCGCCAACACCGTTGTGCGCGACCCGGCCTGGGCCAAATCCAACAACGCCCTGACCCTGTCCATCAATCCCGGCGATGCCGCCGACCTGGGTATTAACGACGGCGGCACCGCGCGCCTGACCACGGCCCGAGATTCGGTCGAGGTGGTGGTGGAAGTAGACAAGCGCATGCAGGCCGGCCACATCTCGCTGCCCAACGGTTTCGGGTTGTCCTACCCGGACAGCAACGGTAACGATGTGGTCACCGGCATCTCACCCAACGAGTTGACGGCCATCGAGGATCGCGACGATTTCGCCTACACCCCATGGCACAAGTTTGTCCGGGCCCGGCTGGAGGCTGTTGGCGGTCGGTAGCTGACTACCCATTAATCACACGCGTAGGGCCAGATCCGTTTTTGGTCGGGGGCGCTGAAGGTGCCGTCTTTTTTCATGTATGGAACGTCTGTGGCTTTTTTGTCTCTCGGCAATTGCAATACCGTGTCGGATTTATAGGGCGGTTCGGCACGGTAGAAGGCGTTGGGATCCATGAAATAGCCGTCTTTCGGGGTCACGACGCTGCCGTCGTTGGACCATTCCGGCCGCGAGCTGTAAAGGATCGCGAAATGCAGCGCGTCGCAGCGTATTCGGCGGCCCATTTTACCGGTATTGCTTGTCGTCCCGATTTCATCGCCCATTCTGACCGTTGCGCCAATGGGCAGGGGCGACATCTCGCGCAGATGGGTGTACTGAGAATAGCTCCAGAAAGGCAGGCCGGTTTGCTCCGGTGTATGCCGCAGCATGACTTCGATGCCCTTTCTGCTGCCGCCATTTAGAAAGCGCCCCACGACGACTCCGTCGGAAACAGCCCTTATCGGCGTTCCCCGTGGCTGCGGGATATCGACGCCTCTGTGCAAGGCCGCCCGCGGCCGTTTGTGGGAATAATCGATGGCCCATTTTTCGCTGTCGATTTCCGGACAAGGCGCCCCACCGGCAAATTTCGGGTACAGGCCGGTTTCAATCACGCCCCTGGCCCTTTGAATGGCCACGTTTCCCGAACCGCCGCCGCCCCTATATTTGCCGACCATTTGACGGATTTCGTCATCGATCGCGCTTGGCGGTACGAAACCATCAAGCTTCTCACAGGCCGGACAGGGTTGGCTCGCGCGACGTCCTTCCGAGGGCGGGGAAAATCCCGAAACAATCAGCACCAAGCCGCCGATCATGGCCGTTCTAAGCCGGTCGAATGGGCCTTTGAAACCGAAGATGGGCCAGCCGTCCCTATTTCTGATCCGGATGGGGGACGCCCTGATCCTCGATCACCTCGGCCGTACCCGCATCTTCATCGAAGCGCAGGCGTTCAACATGGTTCAGGTCCGTACCCGTGACGCGCACGAAACGGGCGCCCTTCGGATGATCGATTGCATGGATTTCACCCACATCAAACAGGCCGGCCATGCCGGGATTCAGGCGGAATTCGCTGACCACTTCCAACTTGGCCTCGCCGGCGCCGTCGCTGCCGTCAATGCGGTTGTAAACCTTCATGTCGGTATGCTTCTCGGCCTGGCCGTAGACCGCCCACGAGTTGCCGTGATCGTGGGGCGGTGATGTGCGATCGCCCCCCGCCCGATAGGCGAGAACGCAGAAATCAAGCTCGGGGTCTTCGAAAATGGTTTTGACGCCATCTTCCTGATCATCGCTTAAATATTCAGCCTTGAATTCCGGATCGACCAGCAACTGTTCGAGCTTGGCCCTGGTTTCATCGCGGCCTTCACGGCCGGGTTTCGCGGTCAGGGCCTCGCGGCAGTCCTGACAAAATTGTTCCAGGGTGTAGCTCATGGTCTTCTCCTCTGTTCAAGCCTTATTCGGGAAGGCGTCCCTTAAGGCGGCGACTTGCTGTTTCGTAAGGTAACGGGTTCTGTGCCCCTGTAAAAGTAGGAATAGTCGCGCCGTTTCCTCCAGTTCCTCGGCCGCGTCCAGGGCGGCGGAAAGCGAAGTACCGGCCACCACGGGACCATGATTGGCCAATAACATGGCATGGTGGGCCTCCGCCGTCTCTCCCACCGCCTGGGCCAGCTTGGCGTCACCCGGTGCGTAAAACGGCACCAGGGGCAACTTTCCCACCCGCATCACGTAGTAAGCGGTGATCGGCGGCAGCAGGTCCTTGGGGTCGAGATCGGCCAGCACGGAGACGGCGACGGAATGGGTGCTGTGCAGATGCACGATGGCGCCGCTGCCGGGGCGCTGGCCATAGACGGCCAGATGCAGAAAATTTTCCTTGGTCGGTTTGTCACCGCCAATATGGGCGCCGTTGCCATCCAGGCGCGACATGCGGTCGGGATCCAGATTACCCAGGTTGGAGCCGGTAGGGGTCATCAGCCAGCCATCATCCAGACGGGCGGAAATATTGCCCGTCGCGCCATGGGTCAGACCACGACTATGGATCGAGGCACCGACATCGCAAATTTCCTGGCGCAAGCGGTTTTCATTCATGGCGCACAATCCAATGCTTTAAGAAAGAAATCCTCCGCCCCGAAGTTGCCGGATTTCAGGGCCAGCGCCAATTCCGGTTGCCCCAGGGTGGTCGTCCAGGGCACACCGGGATCGATCTGCGGGCCGATACGAATACCTGTCACACCCAGGACCTGAACCACCGCGCCGGAGGTCTCACCCCCCGCCACCACAAGGCGGCGGACACCGGCGGCGACCAACCCTTTGGCGATCCCGGCCATCGCCGCTTCCAACAATTCACCGGCTTGAGCCCGACCTAGTCTATCCTGCGCCGCGCGGACATCCTCGGGCGCGGCGGAGGCATAGATCAAAGGCGGCCCATGGGGCAGTTGTTCTATGGCCCAATTCAGCGCTGCACCTACCTGATCTTCGCCCGCCGCCAGCTTTATGGCGTCCAGTTGAAAAGATGGCCGGCTTTGTCCCATGCGCGCCACCTGGGCCAGGGTCGCCTGAGAGCAGGAGCCCGAAAGCACCGCCGCCGGTCCCGGCACGGCGGGCAACTGATCTGCCACCGCGTCCAAAGACAGCTTGCCGGCCCGGCGGAAGTTCTCGGGCAGGCCCAGCGCCATGCCGGAGCCGCCCGTGATTAATTTTAAATCGGCGCAGGCCGAACCGATCGTCAACAGATCGCCATCGTTCAAGGCATCGACAATGGCGTGATACTTGCCCTCTGCCCGCAGCGCCGCAAAAGCGGCCTTTACCTGATCCGGCCCCGCCGCGACTGTACGGTGATCCACCAATCCGACGTCATGGCGGGTTTGCGCGGCCAATAGGCGAACCAGGGAGGAGTCCGTCATGGGTGTCAGGGGATGATCCTGCATCCCGGATTCCGAAAGCAACTGCGCGCCAACGAATAGATAACCATAACAGATGGTACGGCCGTTCTCGGGGAAGGCCGGGCAGGCGATGGTAAAATCCTGCTTCAGGGCATCCAGCAGCGCCTCGGCCACGGGGCCTATGTTGCCTTGAGGGGTGGAATCAAAGGTCGAGCAGTATTTGAAAAAGAACTGCTCCGCCCCCGCGCCCTGCAACCATTCCAACGCGGCCAGGGATTGCGCGATCGCCTCGGCGGGCGGATTGGTCCGCGATTTCAAGGCAACAACCACTGCCTCCGCCTCGGGCACGATCATGCCAGGTGGGGGCGGACCGAATAACTGCACCGTGCGCATGCCTTGACGTACCAGGGTGTTGGCCAAGTCCGTGGCGCCGGTATAGTCGTCAGCGATACAGCCAAGTAGGATTGTCATTTAAACTCCTAGAAAAAGGCGCCGTGCCGGTCTGGACGATGGCCCCATTTTGCATGACAGTAGCACGGCATCAATAGCTGCAAGAGGTGGACGCCATGACCTGGTCGATAATAGCCCGCGATAGGGAAAGCGGTAGTTTGGGCATCGCCGTTGCCTCGCGCTTTTTTGCCGTCGGCTCCCTGGTGCCCTGGATCAGAAGCGGCGTGGGCGCGGTGGCGACCCAGGCCATGGTGAACCCCACCTTGGGACCGGCGATCCTGGATCGCCTGGAACAGGGAGAGGCGGTGGAGGCGGCCCTGAATGCCGCCTGGGGCGCCGACGATGGCGCCGCTGTACGGCAAATTCATGCCTTGGACCACAAAGGCAACCGCGCCGCGCATACGGGCGGCGATTGCGTTGACTGGTGTGGTGACATATCGGGAACAGACATTTCCGTAGCCGGCAATATGCTGGTCGGCGGGGAGG
>JABIRL010000132.1 GCA_018667855.1 Rhodospirillaceae bacterium | reverse complement strand
GCGACGAACCGTTTGCCGTGCTGTTGGCGGACGATCTGATCCTCAGCCAAACACCCTGCCTGAAACAAATGGCGGATGCGGCATCGAAGACGGGCGGCAACATGGTCGCGGTCATGGATGTGCCCCGCGAACATACCTCGCGCTACGGCATTCTTGATGTGGGCAGCGATGATGGTCATTTGGCCGAGGTACGGGGCCTGGTGGAAAAGCCCGAACCGGCCGATGCCCCCTCCACCCTATCGGTGATCGGCCGCTACATTCTGATGCCAGAGGTTTTCGATCATCTGGACAAAAAGGAACCTGGCGCGGGCGGCGAGATCCAGTTGACCGACGCCATGGCCAAGATGATTGGCCACAAACCCTTCCACGGCCTGCGTTTTGAGGGCACCCGATTTGACTGCGGCGACAAGCTGGGTTTTCTGCAGGCGACGGTCGCTTTCGGGCTGGCGCGCGATGATCTGCGGGAAGGTCTTGGCGACTTCCTGACGTCCGTTACAAAGACCCTCTAACACCGGAAGCCGGCAAAACAAGATGATTTCAAGGCGGATAAGACTATGCATGTAACCATGATCGGCACCGGTTATGTCGGATTGGTATCGGGAGCCTGTTTTTCGGAATTCGGCCACGACGTAACCTGCGTCGACAAGGACGCGGCCAAGATCGAGGCTTTGCAGGCGGGTAAAATACCCATATTTGAACCGGGCCTGGACAAACTGGTGGAAAGCAACGTGGCCGCCGGGCGCCTGTCGTTCACGACGGATCTGAAACAGCCCGTGGCCAATGCCGATGCCGTGTTTATCGCGGTCGGGACACCGTCCCGGCGGGGCGATGGCCATGCGGATTTGACCTATGTGTTTGATGCCGCCCGGGAAATCGCGGCTGCACTGAGCGGCTATACGGTCATCGTCACCAAGTCCACCGTACCCGTGGGCACCGGTGCCGAGGTCTTCAAAGTGATCGCTGAAACCCGCCCGGATGCGGAATACGACGTGGTTTCAAACCCCGAATTCCTGCGCGAGGGCGCCGCCATCAGTGACTTCATGCGGCCGGACCGGGTGGTGGTGGGGGCGGAAAGTGAGACGGCCCGCGATGTCATGCGGGAATTGTACCGCTCGCTGTTTCTGAACGAGACGCCGGTGATGTTTACCGCCCGGCAGACCGCCGAGTTGATCAAATATGCCGCCAACGCCTTTCTGGCGACCAAGATCACTTTTATCAACGAGATCGCCGATCTGTGTGAACAGGTTGATGCCAACGTGCAGGACGTGGCCCGCGGCATCGGTCTGGATGGCCGGATCGGCGCAAAATTCCTGCATGCGGGACCTGGCTATGGCGGCTCGTGCTTTCCCAAGGATACATTGGCCCTGCTGCGTACGGCCGAGGGGCTGGATCTGCCGCTGGAGATCGTCAAGGCCACGGTCGCGGTCAACGATCGACGGAAAAAGGACATGGCGCAAAAGGTCGTGGATGCCTGTGGCGGCTCGCTTCAGGGCAAGACCGTCGCCGTATTGGGGCTGACGTTTAAGCCGAACACAGACGACATGCGGGATTCACCCAGTCTGGATATCGTTCCCGCCCTGTTGGCGGCCGGCGCCAAGGTCCGCGCCTTTGACCCGGAAGGGATGGACGAGGCGCGCAAGCTTTTGGACGGCATTGAATATTGCGCGAATGCCTATGACACCCTGCCCGACGCCGACGCCCTGGCCATCATCACCGAATGGAATGCCTTCCGCGCCCTGGACATACCGCGTGTGAAGGAATTGATGAAGGCGCCGGTCCTGGTTGATATGCGCAATATCTATGATCCGGAAAACATGCGCGAGTTGGGCTTTACCTACGTGTCCATCGGCCGTCCGGCCGTTCAGCCGTGACGGGGCGGCGGCAAGGGCATGCATAGCCATAAATTTCATGACACGGTGCTGCGCGAATACGATGTGCGCGGCATCGTCGGTGACACCTTGTCCACGGCGGATGCCTATGCCGTCGGCCGATCGTTCGGAACGATCGTCGCCCGGGGCGGCGGCGGGGACGGTGGCAAGCGGGTCGCGGTTGGTTATGACGGCCGCCTGACATCGGTTGAAATGGCGGACCATGTGGCCCGGGGCCTGAACGCGGCGGGCATCGATGTTCTGCGGATCGGCCGTGGGCCTACGCCGCAGCTATATTTCTCGGTCTATCATCTGGACGCGGACGCCGGCGTGATGGTGACGGGCTCGCACAATCCCTCCGACTACAACGGTTTCAAAATGATGCTGGGCGGCAAACCGTTCTTTGGCGATCAGGTACAGGAGCTGGGCCGCCTGGCCGAGGCCGGCGATTGGGCCAATGGCGCCGGCGGGTTGGAAGATCACGACGTGGTTCCGGCATATCTCGAAGAACTCGTCGCCGCCTATACCACGGATATGCCGTTAGCCGTGGCCTGGGACTGCGGCAATGGCGTGGCCGGCGATATCCTGCCGGCCCTAATCGCCCGTTTGCCCGGCCGCCACGTGCCCCTGAACGAGGTTGTGGACGGTACCTTTCCCGCCCACCACCCGGACCCGACGGTCGCAGAAAACTTGGTGCAATTACAGGATGCGGTGGCGACGGGTGGTCTTGACTTGGGCATCGGTTTTGATGGCGACGGCGACCGCATCGGCGTGGTCGATAGCCGGGGACGCATTCTGTGGGGCGATCAGTTGCTTGCGCTACTGGCCCGCGATGTCTTGGCGGAACGCCCGGGCAGCACGATTATCGCCGACGTGAAGGCCAGCCAGGTGCTGTTTGACGAAATCGCCCGCCTGGGTGGCAAGCCTGTCATGTATAAATGCGGCCATTCCCTCATTAAGAGCAAAATGGCGGAAACCAATTCACCCCTGGCCGGAGAAATGAGCGGGCATATTTTCTTTGCCGACAAATACTATGGCTTCGACGATGCCCTGTACGTGGCTGTCCGCTTCCTCGACGCGGTCGCCAAATCCGGGCTTAGCGTGGCTGAATTGCGCGATAGTCTGGAACAAAAAGTCAATACGCCGGAAGTTCGTTTCGACTGTGCCGATAATCGAAAATTCCATGTGGTGGACGAAATTGTCGCTGCCCTGCGGTCGGCGGGCGCTGATTTCTCGGACGTTGACGGCGCCCGTGTCTCGACGCCCGACGGCTGGTGGCTGTTGCGCGCTTCCAACACCCAGCCAGCCCTGGTTGTCCGATGCGAGGCGTCTGACCAAGCCGGGCTAAACCGCCTGAAATCAGCCGTTACGGCAGCGCTGGTCCCAAGTGGTGTGGCCCCGCCGGCAAATTTTTAACCGAATTTCGTCAGAAACCGCACGATCATGCGGGTGCGATCCGTAAACAGCTTGGGGAGAAAATAGCTGCCCGCTGCCCGGTGGCCAACCTCGCCAAAGGTGGGGTAGGGCCAGATGGTGCCGGCCATGGCCTTGATATTCAGGCCCTGGTTTACGGCCATGACCCAGGGCTGCAATAAATCGCCCGCGTGCGGCCCGACCATGGACACACCCAGCACCTTGCCCCCCTTGGCGGTCACGATCTTGATCATACCCTTGGTATCGCGTTCGGCCTGGGCCCGGTCATTTTCGGCAAAGGGAAAGCGCAGGATGTTGATATCGCCAAATTGGGCTTTGGCCGCCTCTTCCCGCAGACCCACATGGGCCAGTTCGGGGTCCGTGTAGGTCACCCAGGGGATCATCGCCATGGCTTTCGCCCTGGCCGGCAGACGGAACAAAGCGTTGCGAATGACCACGCCCGCGTGATGGCCGGCCACATGGGTGAACTGCAAGCCGCCCGCCACATCGCCGATGGCATAGACTTTCCTGTTTGTGGTTCGCAGACCGCCATCCACGGTGATACCCTTGGCTGAATGGTCAATCCCCGCGGCATCCAGATTTAGCCCGTCCAGGTTCACCTTTCGCCCGGCAGCCAGCAGCAAATGACTGCCCCGCACCACATCACCGTTGTCCAATGTCACGGCAACGCCGTCATCGGTCCCGGCGACGGACTCCACCTTCACCCCGGTGCGGATATCGACACCTTCGCCGGCCAGACAATCATGTACCACCGAGGCCAATTCAGGGTCATCATTAGGCAGCAGGCGGGCCATTTCGATGATCGTGACGGCGGAGCCCAGGCGCCGGTGAGCCTGGGCCATTTCCGCCCCGATGGGCCCGCCGCCGATAACAATCAAATGCGCCATCGCCTGGTCGTAGTTGAACAAAGTCTCGTTCGTCAAAAAATCGACGCTGTCCAGGCCAGGTATGGGCGGCACCATGGGCGACGAACCCGTGGCTATGACGAAGCGGCGGGCGGTTATGGTTTGCCCGTCAACCTCGATCTCCCGGCGGCCTTTGAAGCAGGCCGCGCCCTGGATCACGTTAACGCCCAGCGCCCGGAACCGCTCCACCGAATCATGGGGAGCGATGCCGGCGACCACGCCGCGGACATGCTGGCGCACGGCCTTTGTATCGACTTCAAGCAGTCCGCCGGAAATGCCGAACCGGCCGGCGGTTTCAATGTTATGGGCAGCCTTTCCCGCGGCCAAAAGAGCTTTGGACGGCACACAACCGTAATTCAGGCAGTCCCCGCCCATCAGATCACGCTCCACCAGGGCCACGGACACACCCAACTGGCTGGCCCCCGCCGCGACGGTTAAGCCACCGGAGCCCGCGCCGATAACGCAGATATCAACCTTGATTGGTGCGGTGATCGAAGCGGTGGTCGATGCAGTCATGGGGAACGGCCCTTGTTTTTGCGGGCTTGCACGAATTTGTAAACCATGGGTAAGGCCGACAGCACCGCCAAACCGATAAGCGCCGCCAGAACATCGCCACTGAGCAACGCGCCCACGGATAAATCGCCACCACTGTCAAGAATGCTATCCAGTCCGGTGCCAACCTGGGCGAATACGAAAGTTGCCGGAATAATGCCTATAAACGTGGCCAGTACATAGATGCGCAGACTGACACCCAAAAAAGCCGGAACCAGGTTAACCAGGAAAAATGGAAAGAGCGGTATCAAGCGCAAGGTCAAAAGATAGTTGAAGGCATCATCCCGAAACCCGGCCTCCATCTTTTTCAGCGACGGTCCGGCTCTGGCCCGCAGGGGATCACCCAGGGCAGTCTTGGCAATCAGAAATAGCGCCGTCGCGCCCATCGTGGCCCCCATCACGACCAGGGCCGTGGCAACAAAGGAGCCAAACAGGAAGCCGCCCGTTACGGTCATGACTAAAGCGCCGGGCACCGAAAACGCCACCATCACCGTGTAAGCCAATACAAAGCAAATCGCCATGACAACGGTGTGGTGGGCAACATAGTCAGACAAATCAGCGCGGTAGAGACGCAGGCTGTCCGCCGTGAAAAATTCTTGGCCATCGAATGCGAAGAAAGCCAGCAGGCCCGCGATGAGAACGAAAGCCGGCCATAAGCGACGCAACGAAAATAACGGCGGCGGCGCGGCTGGGACAGCAGGGCCTTCCGCCCCCTGCCCGGCGCCATCGTCCCGTTCGCCCCGATCTTCGCCAACCATGGCTACGCCCCTAAAATTTCAACCGGACAACTATAGCGCAAAGAGACCGCCACACTAGGATAGTTATACTGGGAACAACGGGCCTGGCATGCGATTGGCGCCGTTGACTTCTGGCATTCGAAACCGTATACAGCGCGCTTGTTTTCAGCCCCGCCGGGGCATTCAATTTTGATGGCAAATTTGATGGAGGTTGAGGGGTGAAACGCACCTACCAACCAAGCAGACTGGTCCGTAAACGCCGGCATGGTTTTCGTCACCGCATGGCGACCGTTGGCGGGCGCCGTCTTTTGGCTAAGCGCCGGTCGAGAGGCCGCAAGCAACTTTCGGCATAGGATGAAACCGGCCCTGAAAATTGGGCCCGGTGGATCTGTGTGTAACGGAATGAAGCATGGTGTTTTAACGCTCGTGCGTCTGAAAAGGCGCGCGGACTTCTTGCGTGTCGCCAGGACCGGAAGGCGTTATGCCGCGCCTGGGCTGGTCCTTCAAGTGGCGCCGAAAGCCGCGCCTGGGCTGAGCTGCCAGGTCGAGGAAGTGGAGGCCACGTTGGGCATAGGGTTCACGGTCAGCAAGAAAGTCGGTAATGCCGTGGCGCGAAACCGCGCCAAGCGCCGTCTGCGTGCGGTCGTGGCTGATGTGATGCCAGGGCAAGCGGCGGCAAGTCGGGATTTCGTGCTGATCGGTCGCAAGGCAACATTGCGTCGATCTTTCGCGGATTTGAAACAAGATCTGCTCAAAGCTTTGCGCCAAACCAAGAGTCTGGCCGCCGCCGACGCACGGGCCGCATCATGAGACTAATCCTGACCCAGTTCCTGCGCGGATTGATCCTGATATATCGATATGGCCTGGCGCCGATGCTGCCGGGCCGTTGCCGCTATTTGCCAACCTGTTCCCACTATGGCCTGGAAGCATTGCAGGTTCATGGTCCGATCCATGGCAGCTGGCTGACCCTGCGGCGTTTTCTGAACTGTCATCCCTGGGGCGGACAAGGGTATGATCCCGTGCCCGCGGCTCGTCACAAGGTCGAGCCATCTCCGGCCAATCCCGCCATCATGAAAAACCGATAAAGCGACCTGAATGTCTGACCAACGTAATCTTATCATCGCGATTGCCCTGTCCCTGGCTATCCTGCTGGGCTTCCAATTTTTTGTCGAGGCTCCCCGACAGGAGGCCCAGGAAAAGAACCTGGCACAACAGGCGCAAAGCCAGGCGGGGCAAAACGCCGACGGCTCGATCGTGCCAGCCGCGCCCGGCGCCGCCGGTGGACAATCCTCGTCGCCCGGCATTATTCCGGGCGCAACGTCCGGGGCTTCCGTTTCCGGCGCGGCAAGCCTGGCGGCCAATCGCGCGGCGGCATTGAAGTTATCGCCGCGTATACCGGTCAACGGCACCCGGCTTGGCGGCACCATCGCCCTTAAAGGCGGCCGCATTGATGATCTGACCCTACTTGACTACAAGGCGACGATCGACGAGGGCAGCCCTTCCGTCACATTGTTGTCACCGCATCGGGCGCCCAATCCCTATTACGGCCAGTTCGGCTGGGTCCCCGTGGACAACCTGAAAGTACCCGACGGCGATACCGTCTGGCGCGCGGATCACGCATCCCTGCATCCTTCGCGACCGTTGACGCTTAGCTGGGATAACCCGGACGGCGTGCGTTTCATTCAGGTCATTGAAATCGATGACAATTTCATGATCACCGTGACCCAGCGGGTCGAGAATAATTCCAAACGGCCGATCACAACCCATCCCTATGGCCGCATCGTCCGCACCGATACACCAACGACCCTGGGATTTTATATCCTGCATGAAGGGCCCATTGGCGTATTCAATGACACCTTGAAAGAGGTGGATTATGATGACTTGGTGGAAGGTCCGGTGGATACTACCAACAGCACGGGCGGCTGGATCGGCATTACCGATAAATATTGGCTGACGGCCCTGATCCCGGAGCAAAAGACGCCATATGCGGGTTCCTTTCGCTATAGCCAGCCAAACAAGCAAGACACCTATCAAGCCGATTTCATGCTTCAGGCACCGCAGGTGATCGCGCCGGGCGCGACCGCCCGGGCAATCAGTCACTTTTTTGCCGGTGCCAAGGAAGTGCATTTGCTGGACAAATATGAAGAACAATTGGGCATCGCGCGGTTTGATCTAGCCGTCGATTTCGGCTGGTTCTACTTTCTGACCAAACCGTTGTTTTTCGTGCTGGACTATTTCTTCAAGATGCTGGGCAATTTCGGACTGGCCATTTTGCTGCTCACGGTTTGCGTCAAGGCGATCTTCTTCCCTCTGGCCAATAAATCCTACAAGGCCATGAGCAAGATGAAGGCCCTGCAGCCGGAAATGACCAAGCTGCGGGAGCGCCACGGCGGCGACCGGCAAAAAATGAACCAGGAAATGATGGCGCTCTACAAGCGGGAGAAGGTCAATCCGGCGTCCGGCTGTCTGCCCGTCGTGGTTCAAATTCCGGTGTTTTTTGCCCTCTACAAAGTGATGTTCGTGACCATCGAGATGCGGCACCAACCGTTTTTCGGCTGGATCCATGATCTCTCTGCGCCTGACCCCATGTACGTCCTGACCCTGTTCGACATGGTGCCGTGGGATATACCGAAGTTCCTGATGATCGGTATCTGGCCTATTTTCATGGGCGCCAGCATGTATTTTCAACAGCTTTTGAATCCCCAGCCCGCCGACCCCGTGCAGGCCAAAATCTTTCTGTTCATGCCATTGTTCTTCACCTTCTTGTTGGGCAGTTTCCCGGCCGGGCTGGTGATCTATTGGACCTGGAACAATATTCTCTCGGTCAGCCAGCAATGGGTCATCATGAAGCGCATGGGCGTGCCGATCAGGCCTAAGTAAATGTCCGAGCTTTCGGCCGAGGAAACCGCGGCAGCCATCGAAGCCGGCCGCGTGCTATTTGCCCAGGAGTGCGAATTCGTCATGGGCGTGCGTACAGAGGCAGATCTGCCGCCGGCGGAATTACCAGAAGTGGCTTTCGCCGGCCGCTCCAACGTGGGTAAGTCCAGCCTGTTGAACGCCCTGACCAACCGCCGCACCCTGGCGCGCACCTCCAACACGCCGGGCCGGACACGGGAAGTTAATTTCTTTCGTCTCGGCGGCAGTGGCGCCAAACGCTTGATGCTGGTTGACCTGCCCGGCTACGGCTATGCCCGTGCCGGCAAGGAAGAAATTGAACGCTGGAATAAACTGATCGAGGATTATTTGCGGGGTCGCGGAAATCTTCGCCGGGTGTGCCTGTTAATCGACGCCCGGCGCGGCATCGGCGACCCGGACCGCAAGGTGATGGAACTGTTGGATCAAGCGGCCGTGGTCTACCAGGTGGTATTGACCAAGGTAGACAAGGAGAAGGCCGGCGCCCTGGCCAGGATCGAGCAGATGGCGGCCGCCGAAATCGCCCGCCACGGCGCTGCCTATCCGGAAATTCTGGCCACTTCAGCCGCCAAGAAGTCGGGTTTGGAAGAGTTGCGCGCCGCGGTCGCCACGCTGGCGGAACAGACCTAGTTGGTTTATATGCTGGCCTCATGAGCGACACACAACAAGACGAACAACTGCACACCGCCCGCACCCTGGCCGAAGCGCTGCCATATATGCGCCGCTTTACCGGCCAGACCTTTGTCATCAAATATGGCGGCCATGCCATGGGCGATGCGCAATTGGCGGATGATTTTGCCCGCGACGTGGTCCTGATGAAGCAGGTCGGCATCAACCCAGTGGTGGTGCATGGCGGCGGGCCGCAAATTGGCGCCATGCTGGACCGCTTGAAGATCAAAAGCTCTTTCATCGATGGTCTGCGCGTGACCGACGGCGAGACCGTGGATATTGTCGAGATGGTGTTGTCGGGCTCCATCAACAAGGCCGTGGTTACCGCCATCAATGGCGCCGGCGGCGTTGCCGTCGGTATATCGGGCAAGGATGGCCGCCTGATCGAGGCGCGCAAGCTGCAACGGACGACCCGTGATCCGGACAGCAATATCGAAAAAGTGCTTGATCTGGGCTTTGTCGGCGAGCCGGTTCAGGTCAATCCGAAACTGCTGCACACATTCGCGCAATCAGACCTGATTCCCGTCATCGCTCCCATTGGCGTCGGTGAGGAGGGCGAGACCTACAATATCAACGCCGATACGGCCGCCGGAAAAATCGCCGCCACTCTGCAGGCCGCCAAACTGGTGATGTTGACCGACATCGCAGGGGTTTTGGACGGGAATGGCGAATTGATCTCCAAAATGACGCCGGAGCGGGCAGATATTCTGCGCCGGGAAGGTGTCATCAAAGGTGGCATGATCCCGAAGTTGGAAACCTGCCTGGACGCCGTGGCGCAAGGCGTGGGCGCGGCTCATATATTGGACGGCCGCCTGCCCCATGTGCTGTTGCTTGAAGCCTTCACCGCCGCCGGTGTCGGCACGATGATCGAGGCTTGAATTTTTCGATTCAGCGAATCTTCTTGAGCTCTCGATTTATTTCGTTTTCGCTCAAGGGATAGTCGATCCCGTCTCGGGCGTTCAGAATGCTTTGCGGGCGCACGTGGGCGATCCGCAGTTGTAGTTGCATGGCCGTGCGCATGGAGAATTCCGCTTTCCAGGCCAGTACGGTCACGCGCCGAGGGTTGGCGGTATCCAATACTCTTGACACCACATCCGATGGGAAGCCGCTTTTCAGAGACAACGCATGGATGACAAATTCCCGATCACCGTCGCTGATGGCATCCTGAAGAGCATCGTTATCCAAACCACCCCCCTTGAACAGTTCAGCCGCCCATTCCTTGCCGCCACCTTCATCTTTCGGCGCTTCCGCATTCGGCGGTTCCGTATCCGCTTCCGATATCTCCGGCTCTTCGGGCCCGATGCCTTCTTGCACTGCCTTAGCGAGTTCTACGGCGGTCGAGGCATCGATATCGTTGCGGTTGCAGAGGGTTTCCACCAGTGACGTGGCGACGAAGCCGGCGATGCGGCGGATCGCGCTGTCGGACAGGCTGGGCCATTTCACCAGGGGTTTGTGCCAGGGCTCCATCGGCGCGGCATTATCGATAATCCAATCCAAGGTGTCTTCCCGCAACTGGGCACTGTCATTGGCAAGCAGGGAACCGACCGCTTTGGGATCAAGGGTCTGGGCCACCGCTTCACCAACATCGCCGCTTAAGGCGCGCCGTTTGGCGATGGCGCTCAAGGCACCGGATTCCCGGCCAGCAGCGATAATCGCCAGCAGATCTTCGTCGTTCAGCAATGGCGAGAACTGCAGAATGGGGGCCGCGACAATGGTTTCCAGGTCCCGTGCCAATTGCAGGACAATGTCCTTGGGCACGTTATCGGCGGATTTCAGGTGTTCCGAGACGATGGCCCGGATTTTCGGAAACTGATCCGTGGCCAATTCCTGCACTAGGGTAATGGTCAGTGCCTCGGCCTTTTCGCGCTGTTCAGCCGTGAGTTCGGGCACCAGACGGCCGATCTTGTCAGCCAGCCGATATCTTACCTGCTCGTCACCATCCTGGGCTAATTTGGCGTCCGCCTGGCGCGGCGTAGAGCGGTTGGAGGCGATAGCCCGGCGTACTTCCGGCACATTGTCTTCAGCCAGATAGTAAAGAATTTCCGGCCGGGTATCCTCCCGTTTGGCCAAGCGCAGACGCTCCTTGGTGTCGTCCCCCTCCAGCGTGCCGCGCTGCTTTTCGTAGCTTTTCGGCTTCGACATGCGGCCAAATAATGTTTTCAGCATGCCTGAGCCTCCTTCTCTTCGGATCCACCCAATTCGTCATCGTCCCGTTCCGCCAGCACCGCCTGGCCCCGGCCACCACGTTTGGCCCTGTAAAGGGCCCGGTCCGCATGAAAAATCATGCGATCCAGATCGTCGTCAAAATCCGGATCGACCACCGCGATACCGACGGAAAACCCTAGGGGATGGTCCTCATCACCGGAATATTTTCGCAACCCGGAGGCTTTTTCCAGCAATTCCTCAGCCTTGTGAAGACCACCTCCCCGCTCCGTTTCCTCAAGCCATATGGCAAATTCATCGCCGCCCAGCCGGCCAACGATATCGCCTTGGCGGCTATCCCCATCGCCCCGCAGTATTTCGGCAACAGCAACCAGTGCCGCGTCGCCGGCCTGATGACCGTGGTTGTCATTCACTGATTTGAAGTAGTCCAGGTCAATATACAGCAACACGCCGACGCGACCCGTACGTTGGTGCTGGGCGATACGTTTGCCGACGCTTTCATAGAAGCCGCGCCGGTTCAACAACCCGGTTAATTCATCAACTGTCGACAGCTCCTCCAGCCGCTCTTGAATTTCCGCTTGAGCCATTGCGATACCCAATTGCGATGCAATATCCAGCAAGGTCGTCACGGCTTCCTCCAAGGCATCCGTGTCGCCTGTATCTTCCATGGCAACAGCCAGCACGCCCTTGGGCTGATAGCGGAAATGGCAAGGCACCAGCAAAATTTGATGGCCATCCAAAACTGTGTGATGCACCCGCTCTGGATCGCCCGAAAAAGTGCCTTGTGCCTCCGCAAAAATATCTAGTATCGGCGCATTTCGGGCGATACGGTCGGCCGTCAGGTGCAGGCCACCGGCCTTGTCATCGCGCAAGATCCAAATATGACTTGCGGCCATGGCCGTGGCGGTGGCCGCAGCGGCGGCAGTGAACATTTCTTCCGGTGTCAGGGCATCGCGAATGGAATCGACGATGGAACGGGTCAATTGCTCCCGCTCCCGGGCCCGGTTCAACGCGGCTTGTCGCTGTTTGTCACTGGTAATATCCCGGCAAACGCCGCGCACACCTTGCAGAGTACCATCGTCATCGAAAACCGGCAGGCACGATGCACGGACACAGGTGCGCGCATCGTCGCGGTCCAGCAACCAGCATTCGACCTCGTCCAGATGCGCCAGGCTTTCAAACGGGTTCAAAGCTGCTTCAGAGGCGTCATGATCTTCACCATCCGCCAACAAATCCCGCGCCGGACGGCCATCAAGTTCATCCGGCGTATAGCCAAGCAAGCCGCGACCGGAGACAAAAGTAAAGCAGCCGTCGGCATCCGTCTCCCAAACGAAGTCCGCGGAACAAGCGACCAGGTCTTTGAAAAGCTGTCTGGAGGCGACCAAGGCCCGCCCGAAATTAACGTCGAAGGTGCTGTCGCGGGCGAGCAGAAGCACCCTTGAAGGCGTTTCCCCTTCACCGGCGCCTTCAGGCAGCAATGTCACATCAAAAACGCCATCCCCCGTCGGAATCGGCAAATTCAATCGCTTCGACGCAACCCCGCCACCCTTCAGAGCATCATCCAGCATCCCACGCAGAGTTGCGCCCGGTCCGCCAGCCAAGGCTGAAATTATAGGTTTGGCAAGTCCATTCGCCATCTGAACCGCGCCGGCGCCATCAAACAACACAACCGGCCCGGTATAGTCATTAATCAACTCAGTCGTCGCCACCGCCAACGACGTTCCACCTTCGGGTCCGCCGGAAGGCGCCGGATCAAGCCCGAAGGCTGCGCGTATAAGAGGGAAATTTGCCACTGTATCTGCTCTTAACCGTCCTACTCATCTCTGGTGAATCTTACCAGACAGGCTCTTAACGGCGCCTTAATCGCCCCGCACGGATCAACACCCTAAAACAGCTTCGCCAACTGTTTCGCCATCTCTGCTTCCGACATGGGATAGTCGGTGCCATGCCGGGCATTCAGCAGCTTTTTCGGCGGAATATGGGCCGTGCGGCTTTGAATTTGGATGGCCGTACGCATGGAAAGTTTCGCCTTCCAGGCCAGGGCCGTAATGGACTTGGCGGAGGCCGAGGCAATAATCTTACGCACCAGATCGGCATCCAACTCCGCCCGCAGCGACAATGCTTCCAGCACAAAATCATTGCGCCCCGACATCAGTGCCTGTTCCATCGCCTCATCATCCAGCAGCATGCGTTGATCCAGAACCCTGGCCTGCCCCCGCTCTTCGTCCTGAACTTCACCCTCGTTCTTGGCAATCCTTTCCTTCACCCGCTTGGTCAGAAACCGCGTGGTCTCCCGGTCCAGATCGTTGCGCGCGGCCAATTTTTCCAGCAACGACGAGGCGACGAAGCCCGCCACCCGGCGTATGGCGCGAATAGATAATTCCGGCCGCATGACCATGGGTTCATGCCAGCTTTGCACGTCCGCCGCATTCTCAGCGATTTTGTCCAGGGTCGCTTCCCGCACCGAGGCCTTTTTATTGGCCAGCAGGGTCGCCACCGCCGGCACATCGAAGGTAGCCACAACGGCGTCCGAGACATCTTCGGAAACCTTCGATCTGTTGGCGATGGCGCAGAGCGCTTCCTGGGCGCAGCCGGCGGCAATGACCTCCATCAGATCGGCATCGTTCAGCAGAGGCGAATATTCCAGCACCGGGGCGGAAACAATCACCGCCGCATCCAGAGCCAGCTGCCGCACGACGGCATGGGGCACATGGCGGCTGCTTTTCAGCTCCTCCGACAGCATGGCGCGCACCCGCGGCAGTTGGTCGGACGCCAGACGACGCAGCATGTCGAAAGTCAGCTCGCGGATCTTTTCCTGCTCGTCTTCGGGCATATCGGGCAACAGACGGGCAATTTTCAAGGCCAGATCGCCGCGCACCTCTTCGTCCGCGTCATCGACCAGCACCTCGTCCGCCTGCACCGGCGTGGCCGGGTTGGCAGCCACGGCCTGGCGCACTTCCGAGGTTTCATCGCCGGCCAGAAAATACAGAATTTCAGGCCGCGTATCGGACGCCTGGGCCAGTTGCAGTCGAGCGTTCATGTCGGCGCCCGCAAGCAGGTTCTTTTGCGCGCCGTAATCCAATCCCTCGACCGGCACGGGCAGTTGCGGCGCGGGTGAAGCAGCCGGTTGAGCCGCGGGCGGCATCTTGCGTTTTAACAAGTTCTTAAGCATGGCGGGATGAAGTTTATCGTCCGTCGATTAAAGTCTTGTTAATGGCCACTGCCGAGCTAGTGTAGGGCTATGCTCGAATCCGCAAGAATTGACCCTGAAGATGTCGCCGTCTGGATCTTTGATCTGGACAATACCCTTTATCCCGCCCATTGCGATCTGGGCGCGCAATTGGGCCGGCGCATGGGCGAATTCGTGGCACGGCACCTGGACCTGCCGCTGGATCAGGCCCGCGTGGTGCAAAAGAGGTATTTCCATACCCACGGCACCACCTTGCGGGGTATGATGGTGGAACATGACCTGCACCCGGACGAATATCTGGACTATGTCCACGACCTGGACCTGACCGGGATTCCCATTGATGACCGCCTGGGCCCGGCGCTGGAGGCTTTGCCGGGGCGTAAGGTTATCTATACCAATGCCACCAACAAGCACGCCCATCGGGTCCTGGGACGTTTAGGCATCAAGCACCATTTCGAAGGTTTTTTCGACATCGTGGATGCGGATTTTCTGCCAAAACCCAATCAACAACCCTATGAAGTTCTGCTCAATCGCCACGGCATCGATCCGCTCAGGGCGGTGATGGTCGAAGATATTGCGCAAAACCTGGTGCCCGCCTCGACCCTCGGGATGGCAACGGTTTGGGTCCGGGGCGGGCGTGATATCGAGCTATCAGAAGAGCAGGCCGAACACGTGCATCACATCACCGATGACCTGTCGAACTGGATGTTGGATTTGCGCGGTTGACAGACGCCTGAACCGGGGTAGTTTGCCGCCACTTTTGCAGCGGGAGAGACAGCATGAATACCTCGAGCCTTGAAACCGTCATCGATGACGCCTGGGAACAGCGCGACAGCATCAATGTTAACACCACCGGAGCGATGCGCGATGCCGTCGATACGGCCCTGGATGCCATGGACAAGGGCGAACAACGGGTCGCCGAAAAGACCGCCGATGGCTGGCATGTCAATCAATGGTTAAAAAAGGCGGTCCTGCTGTCGTTCCGTCTAAACGACATGACGGCAATCGAAGGCGGGCCGGGGCCGGGCACGTCCTGGTACGACAAGGTGCCCTCCAAATTCAAAGGCTGGGGCGATAATCAGTTCCGCGCCGCGGGCTTTCGCGCGGTTCCCAACTGTATCGTTCGCCGCTCCGCCTATATCGCGCCGAACGTTATCCTGATGCCCAGCTTCGTGAATTTGGGTGCCTACGTGGATAGCGGCACCATGGTCGATACCTGGGCCACAGTCGGCAGCTGTGCCCAAATCGGCAAGGACTGTCACATTTCGGGCGGCGCGGGCATTGGCGGCGTTCTGGAACCCTTACAGGCGGAACCGGTGATCATCGAGGACAATTGCTTCATCGGCGCGCGATCTG
>JABIRL010000204.1 GCA_018667855.1 Rhodospirillaceae bacterium | reverse complement strand
TGCATCCCGCCCAAGGTCGTCATGGCGTCAAGAATATAGGCGATGCGCGCCTTCAGGCCGTCGTAACCGGCAAAGCTGCGGACCAGAAATTGCCAGCCGTCGTCGGTTTCCTGGGCATAGAGGGCAATGGAAACGTCGCGAAAGTACTTGTCGGTCGAAACAAGTTCGACCCGTGTTCCCAAACCGCTAAATGGATCTTCCATGGCACCTACCCGCAATCCGCGCTTGACCCAGCCATCGAAAATTGACCAATATTGGCCAGCTGGTCAGACCAATTTTAGAAAGTACCGTGAAGCTTGTAAAGTCCAAGCCACGAAAAACTTGAAACCATGAGCGAAAACGTCCTTCAAGACGATCCATTCCGCCAAATCGAGCGTGCAACGGTCAGTGACGCCATAGTGGACCAATTGCGGGCCTTGATCGCCGGCGGCACCCTTAAACCCGGCGACCGGCTGCCCTCGGAACGGGATCTGTGCAAGCGCTTCGGAGTTGGCCGTACCTCGGTCCGGGAAGCGTTGAAGCCATTGATCGCCATGGGTTTGCTAGAGGGGCGAGTGGGCAGTGGCACGTTCGTCGCGGCGGAATCGGGGCAATTCCAAAAACCCCTGCAATGGGGTTTGCTGGGCGATTTGCAGAGTCAGGATGATTTGGTGGAAACCCGGCACATGCTGGAAACCAACGCCGCCTTTTGGGCCGCCCTGCGGGCCGAACCGGAGAACCTGGCGGCGATCGAGGCGACCTTGCAGGGCATGGCCGCGAACCTCACGAATCCAGACGAATTTCAGGAATTTGACGCCAATTTTCACTTTGAAATCGCCCGTGCGGCGCAAAACAAGATGCTCTACCGCCTGATCAATGTCATTCGCGGCCAGATCCAGACCTGGATCGGCGAACGCCTGACCCTTGCCCCCGATCAGGCGCAATCGTTTGCCCATACATCGTTGGCGCAGCATCGCCAGATCTTCGCCGCCATTCAGGCCGGTGACAGCGATGCCGCGCGCGCGGCCATGGATCACCACATCCAGACCGCGACGGCGGATTTGCGGCGTATTACGAAATAGGCCGGGTTGCCTCGTCCAGCCATTCGCGGGTGGGGTCGTCCACTTGCGGCGACAGAGCATCGTAGACCCGTTGATGATAGGCATTCAGCCAGGCTTTTTCCGCCTCGCTCAATAAATCCACGGCCATGGCATTGCGGTCGATGGGCGACAGGGTCAGGGTTTCGAATTCCAGCATGGTGCGCTCGGCATCGGGCATATCCGCCGCCCGTACCACCAGCAGGTTTTCGATGCGGATGCCATAGGCGCCGGTTTTGTAATAGCCCGGTTCGTTGGAGACCACCATGCCGGGGCGCAGGTCCTGGGTCTGCTGGCGCTTGGATATGGAATGGGGACCTTCATGGACGTTGAGATAGCTGCCCACGCCATGGCCCGTGCCGTGATCGAAATCCAGGCCAGCCTGCCACAGGGCATGGCGGGCCAGGACATCCAGTTGCGCGCCCGTGGTGCCTTCGGGAAAACGGGTGGTGGCGATGGCGATATGGCCCTTCAATACCCGTGTGAAACGATCGCGCATTTCGTCGCTGGGCGCGCCAATGGCCACGGTGCGGGTCACATCCGTGGTGCCATCCAGGTATTGCGCCCCTGAATCCACCAGATAGAACTCGCCGGCCCCCAGTTTCCGGTTGCTGTCGGCCGAAACCCGATAATGCACGATTGCCCCGTTGGGGCCGGAGCCGGTAATGGTGGGAAAGCTTAGATCCCGAAAATGCTCGCCCTCTTCGCGGAATTCCTCCAGCTGCGCCTCGGCCCCCAGTTCATCGATCTCCCCTTGCGGGCCGAACACTGACAGCCAATGCAGGAACCGCGTCAGGGCCGCGCCGTCGCGGCTGTGAGAAGCCCGTGCGCCCGCCAGTTCAACGTCATTTTTTATGGCTTTTGGCAACTGACAGGGGTCGGAGCCCCGTTCAATTTCGGCGCCCGCCGCCGCCAGGCGCTCAAATACCCAGGCGGCGGCCGAACCGGGATCAACCTGCACCGATTTTTTCCCCAGGCCATCCAGGGCGCCAGCGAATGCGTCCGCCGGCTGCAAGGAAACTTCATTGCCCAGGTGATCGCCCAGTCCCCTGCCCCGTTTGGCCGCTTCCAGAAACAGATCGACCCGGCCGTCATCGTGCAAAATGGCCAAGGACAACGGCAAGGGGGAATGGGCCACATCTCCGCCACGAATATTGAGCAACCAGGCAATGGAATCCGGTGCTGTCAGGACCACCGCCTCCGCCGTCATGGCCTGCGCCAGGCGGGCCCGCTTGTCGCCCGAACTTTCCCCTGCGAAGGTAATATCGTGGGGTATCACAAGCGCCATGGGCGCCTCGGGCTGGTCGCGCCAGACCGCGTCAAGGGGGTTTGCATCGACGGCGGTCAGCTCGCCACCTGCGATTTCTGCCGCTTTTTGAAACCGGTTCACGCCGGCCTCGGTAAAAAGCCAGCTGTCGTAGCCGAGTTTGCCGTCTTTGGGCAGATTTTCGGCAATCCAATCGATTGGCGGCGCATCCACAATATGGTGGCATTCGTACAGATCGCCATCCACCTGTTCGGCGATTTGCAGGGTATAGCGGCCGTCGGTAAAAGCCGCCGCCTTGTCCTTGAGGACAACCACCATGCCGGCGGAACCAGTAAAACCGGTCAACCAGGTAATGCGCTGGGCCTGGGGCGGGACATATTCGTTCTGATATTGGTCCGCCATGGGCACCAGAAAGCCATCCAGCCGCCGGGCAACCAGCTCACCGCGCAGGGCTGCCAAACGTCCGGCCCAATCGATCTTAGCACTCATGATTTTTTGTCCCCTTTGATGGTCGTGATTATGCCGCGCCAGGGCCGGCAATGGCAAACGGTCGGGCTAGCCATGCAAATTATGCAATGCTGCGATGCAATATTATCCTATGGTTTCTCATATCAAGATATTGATTTTGTTAATAATTACAATATATGCAGTGCACCATTAAGTCACGGGCATGGGGACCCAGCAAGACCCGCGCATTACCAAGTTAGGATACACCATGAGTTTTCACAAACAGATCGAACGGCAGTTGGCGCAGGAATTTTCGCCCAACGAAGCCACCATTCTGGTCGACTACAACGATGCGGTCTACTACGGCCGGCGCCTGCAAGCGCTGGAAATGGGCCGGATCATCGGCATCGCGGTACGTGCCGTGCTTAGCGGCCTCGGCCGTTTGTTCCAGATCGGGCGGCAAACGCCCAGGATTTCGACGAACGACCATCTGCGTCGGGATATCGGGCTCGACCCGGTCAACTCAGCCACGACACGGGGTTATCTATAGGGCACGCCCTTACCCCGACCGGTTGTTTTTGCAAGGCCCGCGCCAAAACGGCGTGGGCCTTTGCTGTTCGTGCGGATGGACCCCGGCCCCGGCGGCTGGCTATACTCTCCCCAACAAAAAACGCAATCGGGAGACAGCCATGCCGACCTATCGATCCTATCGCACCACCCAGGGCCCGAACCGTATGGCCTCCCGCGCGCTATGGCGGGCTACCGGCACCAAGGACGGCGATTTCGATAAACCGATCATCGCCATCGCCAATTCATTTACCCAGTTCGTGCCGGGGCATGTACATCTGAAAGATCTGGGCCAGATGGTCGGCAAGGAGGTGCACAAAGCGGGCGGCGTGGCCAAGGAATTCAACACCATCGCCGTGGATGACGGCATCGCCATGGGCCACGAAGGCATGCTCTACAGCCTGCCCAGCCGCGAATTGATCGCGGATTCCGTGGAATATATGGTCCAGGCCCATTGCGCCGACGCCCTGGTCTGCATTTCCAACTGCGACAAGATTACCCCAGGCATGTTGATGGCCGCCCTGCGCCTGAATATCCCCACCGTCTTCGTCTCCGGCGGCCCCATGGAGGCGGGCAAGGTCAAGATCGGCGGCAAGGAGATGATCGTCGACGGCGTTGACGCCATGGTGCTGTCCGCCAAGCCCGGAGTCACGGATGAAGAAAAAATGGCGCTGGAGCAGGTCGCCTGCCCCACGTGTGGCAGTTGCGCCGGGATGTTCACGGCCAATTCCATGAATTGCCTGGTGGAGGCTCTGGGCCTGGGCCTGCCCGGCAACGGCAGCCTGTTGGCCACCCACGCCCGGCGCGGCGAACTGTTCCTGGAAGCCGGCCGGCGCATCGTTGAGTTGACCAAACGTTATTACGAACTGGACGAGGAAGCGGTGCTGCCCCGCAACGTCGCCACCTTCCGCGCGTTCGAGAACGCCATGACCGTGGACATGGCCATGGGCGGCTCCACCAACACCGTATTGCATCTGTTGGCCGCCGCGTTCGAGGGCGAAGTGCCGTTTACAATGGCGGATATAGACCGCCTCTCCCGCAAGGTGCCCCATTTGTGCAAGGTCTCCCCGTCCGTGGAGAACGTCCATATGGAGGATGTGCATCGCGCGGGCGGCATCATGGCCATCATGGGCGAACTAGCCCGCGAAGACCTGCTGCATCTGGATGTGCGCAATGTTCTGGGCGATACCCTGGGCGATACGCTTGCCATGTGGGACATCCGCCAGACCAACAGCGAGGATGTGCAGAATTTCTACCGCGCCGCGCCGGGCCGCATCCGCTCCATCGCCGCCTTCTCTCAGGACAGCTATTACGACGATCTGGACCGGGACCGGGAAGCCGGCTGTATCCGCGATGTGGCGCATGCCCATAGTGCCGACGGCGGCCTGGCAGTGCTTTACGGCAATTTGGCCGGCGACGGCTGTATCGTCAAAAGCGCCGGGGTGCCCCGGGATATGCTGACCTTCGAAGGCCCGGCGATCATCTTCGAGAGCGAGAACAAGGCCGCAGCCGGCATTCGCACGGGCCAGATCCAGCCCGGCCATGTGGTGGTGATCCGCTACGTAGGCCCCAAGGGCGGACCCGGCATGCAGGAGATGCTACGCGTCACGGGCCTGATGAAATCCATGGACCTGGCCGAGAAATGCGCCCTGATCACCGACGGCCGTTTTTCGGGCGCCACCTCCGGGCTGTGCATCGGCCACATATCGCCCGAGGCAGCAGAGGGCGGCCCCATTGGTTTGGTCCAGGACGGCGATACCATCGCCGTCGACATCCCCAACCGCACCCTGACCCTGGTTATTGACGACGACGAACTGGCGACGCGGCAAGGGGAAATGGAAGCCCGGGGCGAAGACGCCTGGCTGCCCACCATGCGCGAACGAACGGTCAGCCGGGCCTTGGAGTCATACGCGTTGCTAGCCCGCAGCGCCGCCCACGGCGCGGTCCGGGACCCACGGCAGTTTAAGAAATCATTGAAATAATAAGTCTGAGTATTTGGAGGACGTCATGGAATTTGACTATATCGTTGTGGGGGCCGGCTCCGCGGGCTGTGTGATGGCGAACCGGTTGAGCGCATCCGGTAAGCATTCGGTGCTGGTGCTGGAAGCGGGCAAGCGGAGCAACTTCTGGACCCAGTTTCCGATTAGTTTCGCCCTGCTGCTGGATGATCCGGTGGCCAACTGGCGGTTTCGTTCGGAGCCCGAGGAAGGCACCGCCAATCGCGTCATTCCGGTGCCGCGGGGCAAGGTCGTGGGCGGCTCCTCCGCCATTAACGGGCTGGTCTACGTGCGCGGGCAGCCGATGGATTACGACACCTGGGCGCAACAGGGCAACCGGGGCTGGGATTTCGATACGGTCAAAACATATTTTCGCAAGCTGGAGGATTTCGAGCGCGGTGACGACGGCATCCGTGGCGAGGGCGGGCCCATCCATGTCAGCGAGTGCAAGGATGAGAGCCCCCTGTACGATGCCTGGATCAAGGCGGGGGCCGAGATCGGGGTGCCGTTCAATCCCGATTACAACGGCGCCACCCAGGAAGGCATGTGCAAAACCCAGACCACGATCCACAACGGCAAGCGCGCCTCCGCCGCCGCCGGCTATCTGAAACCGGCCATGAAGCGCCCCAATGTGCGGGTCGAGGCCGAAGTGCTTGTGGAACGCGTATTGCTGGAGGGCAAGCGGGCCGTGGGCGTGGAATACAGCGCCAACGGCCAGCGTATGCAGGCCAAGGCGGGACGTGAGGTGATCCTGTGCGCTGGCGCTATCAAGTCGCCCCACGTGCTGGAGCTATCGGGCATCGGTCAGGGGGAGCGCCTGCGGGATCTGGGTATAGAAGTCAACCACGACCTGTGGGGCGTCGGCGAGAGCCTGCGCGATCACGTGGCGCCGCGCATGAAATGGAAAGTCACGCAGCAACATGTGACCTACAATGGCAAGGTCAATGGCCTCGGGCTCGGTTGGCAGGCCCTGCGTTATGCCTTCAATCGGCGCGGATTTCTAGGGATGCCGTCGGCGCCCATGCTGGCCTTCATGCGCACCCGGGATGAGTTGGAAAGCCCCGATATCCAGCTGCATCTGGTGCCCTTCCGTTATGACGACCCCAACAAGCGTTACTTGGGCAAGGAGCCGGGCATGATCGCAACGATCTATCAATGCCGCCCCGACAGCCTGGGCCATATTCATGCCAAGACGGCTGACCCAAATGATTATCCGGCCATCAATTTCAACTTTCTCGACGCGGAATCCGACCAACGTTGTTTGCTGGACGGCACCCAAAAAGTACGCGATCTGATGAACGCCGCCGCCCTGGATGCCTATCGCGGAGTGGAGGAAGCACCGGGCGAGGAAGTACAGGGGGATGAGGCCATGCTGGACTGGATCCGCCGCACAGCCGAGACCACCTATCACCCCACCGGCACCTGCCGCATGGGCCCCGCCGACCGCAATGTGGTCGACGAACGATTGCGCGTCCACGGCATCGAAGGGTTGCGGGTGGCGGACGCCTCCATCATGCCCACTCTGGTCAGCGGCAACACCAACGCCGCCTGCCTGATGATCGGCGAAAAAGGTGCCGATATGGTGTTGGAGGACGCTGTCTAGGGGTTGAAACGGAACGTGCGGGATGGGGAAAAACTTCAAGAAAGTAGCTCAGTTGCCGCTCTATCCGGTGCTGATGAATTTCTATTTCGTGTTCTTTGTTTTTCAAGCCAACCACTATCAACTGCTGATCCCGGACACTTTTGATTACCTGTTGATCACCACGGCCGGTATGGTGGTGGTGATCGCGGTGGCTCGATTTCTGCCGCTGGGGCTGTTTTCCGTTGTCGGCGCGGCGCTGTTTTTTGGCCTTGTTTATTTTGCGCTGCCCTTTCAGGTATTCCATGACCTGAGAGCCGGCGGCCTGCGCCTGATCACCCATTTGATCCTGGCCGGGTCGTTCCTTTGTATCGCTGTCCTGGTCCTCATCCGCCGCGGTCATTTCGCCCACCGGGTCGCGGGCGCCTTCAATTTCGGCGCCATGGTCGCGCTTTTGTGGTCAATGGGCGGCTTTGCCTATGAATATCTGACCCTGACGCCTCGGGATATCACGCTCGCCAATCCCGTGATTGAGGTTACCGACAAGCCGGCACCCGTTCGGCCCCATATCGTCCACATCATGCTGGACGGCTATTCCCGACAGGATGTTCTGGCGCAAGATTACGGTTTCGATAACAACGACTTTCTGGCCGCGCTGAGGGCCAGAGGGTTCAAAATTGCCCCGGGCGCGACGACGCCCTACAACCAAACCACATTGTCCCTGGCCGCCACCTTTCAGGGCGGCTATCTCGACCATGACAAACTGGCGGCGCTGGACGAAAACGACGTCTGGCTGCGCCGGCGGTTGATGGACAAGATTACCGACGGCCCGGTGCATGAAATTCTGAAACGACAGGGCTATGCGTTCTTTGCGACATCCGTGGGACTGACAGGGTTTTACCACTACCCCGACGACACCATGCTGCTGGGCGCCATGTCGCAAGGTCGGCGCTGGACCTTTGAGCAGACGTTTTTATACAACCGAAATGTCAAATCCATCACGCCCCTGGCGGATTGGATAACCTGGCGCGGTTTGCAACAGTTGAACCAGGATGTGCGTTTCAGCTTTGACTTCAGCCGTTTCGGCGCACCCATCGCTGCCGCGTTATCGGCCGGAAAGCCAATTCACCTGTATCAGCATATCCTCAGCCCCCATCCGCCATTTACCATCACGTCCGAGGGTGAGGATACCAAGGCATGGCTGCCCTACACCCGGTATATCGCCACCGGCAATGCAATCATTTATGGCCAATCGGCACGGCGCAAAGCTTATGCAGCCGGTTATCTGGAAAAGCTGCGTTACACCAACCAGGCCTTGCTGGCCCATATAGACCACCTTGTCGCGGCGATCCCCGAACCCCGCGTGATCATCGTGCAAAGCGATCATGGCGGCAGCGCCTTTTATAACCATGACGCGTTGAAAAGCACCTGCAACCGGGAACGTTACGGCACATTGTTCGCGGTTCAGGCCGGGCCTGAGGCATCGTTTATCGGGGATCGACCAGGCGGGGGCTACAACACCGTGAATATCTATCGCGATATTTTCGCTGCCTATTTCGACCTACCGACACCGCCCCTGCCCGCGAACTCCTACTTTGCCGCCTGGAACGCCTTGCGCCGGTTCGAACCCGTGGATCTGTCTGCACAACAGGCCTGCGAGCCCTGAAGCCAAGCAGCGGCTATTCGTTGACCATGCGGTCTGATCGATAGAGCGACAGGATTAATCCCGCTCCGATGCCGTATGTCATGTCTTCACGATACAACGGGCTGTCTTCATTGGCGGCTCCGTGGTGGGAATTGACCTCCGCTGCCGCGAAAAGCCGAATGCGTTGACCCAGCGGATGTTGCAGAAGCAGACGCATCCGGCTGCCCAGATAGCCGGACTGGGCATCGAAGGCGCGCCGCGTAGTTGTGACAAAGGGCGCGTCGACCTGATAAAAATAATCCTGCAAATCCTCGTCGGCGAAGATACTGGATACGCCAAGCTTCAGCTTGGTGCCTGATTCAAGAAAATTGTCGTGCTGATAGGCGATTTGCGGCTCCAACAAAAAACCGCGATGCTCAAGGCTGGAAAAATCGGTGGAAAACACCGCGCGGATGGGCAATTCCAGATCGAACTTCGCCCAACGCGCGGCCCGGGCGAAGGTCCATTGCAGGCGCGGGCCCAATTCGCCCATGTGATCCAGATCGGGCATGCCGCGGCGGGCGTCGTTATCATCGGAATCGGTATCCAACGAACCGCCCAACGAGACATCCAGTTCAAAATCCCGGCTGTGCACGATCCGCCCGCGCAGCAAGCCCTTGCTGTCCGAGCGGAAGACTTTTCCCCGGTAAATCGGGTACGGCAGCGCGATGCCGTTGAAATGGTTCTGCCCCGCCGCCGGGTAATCGGCGATATAGCCGGCCCCACCCGCGACACCCAGTTCAAACAGCGGTTTTTCCGCACCCGTTGCCGGCAACGTCATGAAGGCTAAAACAGCGGTCAGGGCACCGCAAATCAGTGAATATCGCATTGGGGATCTTTCCGACTAATTGGGAATCCGTGGCTATTTCTAACAACAAAATGGCGAAAAAGGAAAAAAAGCACACCTTGGGTTGGGGGTGCGACAGCATGCCGCTTGACAAGTTTCCTTCATCCGCTATTTAAACAGTACTAATTTGGTCCCTTTTAAGAGAGGTGGCACATGATCCGCCTGAACAAAATGACAGATTACGCCGTTGTCATGTTGAGCCATATGGCCAGCGACGACAGTAAGGTGGTGACGGCGGCGCAGATGGCGCAGGGTTCGGGTGTGCCCTTGCCGTCGGCCTCGAAAATACTGAAACAGCTAAATAAAGCCAATGTCCTTGTTTCGCAACGGGGCGCGGGCGGTGGTTATAGTCTGGATCGGACACCGGACAAAATTACCGTGGCGGAAATTGTTATCGCTCTGGAAGGCCCCATCGCGCTGACCGCCTGCATAGACGGCGCCGATACCTCCTGCGATTCTATGCCCCTTTGCGCCATGAGCGGGCATTGGAACAAAGTCAACAGCGCCATCCAGGTCGCCCTGGAAAGCGTCACCCTGGCGGATATGAAACCCGCGCCTTTCGCCTTTGAACAGGCTTCTGATGAGTTAATCAATAAAATTAAGTCTGATTCTCAAACTTCTGACAATAAAAAAGAAACTCCAATTGCAAGGGCGCCTTAGATGAGTTACAGCGCGGACACCGCCGATCAGGTCGCCTCGATTGCCGGCGATAAATACAAGTACGGCTTCGTCACCGATATTGAGACCGAGTTGGCGCCCAAGGGCCTGAACGAGGACATTATCCGCTTCATCTCGGCGAAAAAGAAAGAGCCCGAATGGTTGTTGAAATGGCGTTTGCGGGCCTATGAACGCTGGCTGGAGATGGAGGAGCCGACCTGGGCCAAGGTAGGCTATCCCGAGATCGATTTTCAGGACGCTTATTACTACGCTGCGCCCAAATCCATGGAAAATGCCCCAAAAAGCCTGGACGAGGTCGACCCGGAACTGCTGCGCACTTATGAAAAGCTGGGCATTCCCTTGCATGAGCAGTCCATGCTGGCCGGTGTCGCCGTGGACGCAGTGTTCGACAGTGTTTCGGTCGCGACCACGTTTCGCAAGGAACTGGCCAAGGCCGGGGTGATTTTCTGCCCCATATCGGAGGCCGTGCAGGATCATCCCGAACTGGTGCAGAAGTATCTCGGCTCCGTCGTGCCGTATTCGGATAATTTCTACGCCACCCTGAATTCGGCAGTCTTTACCGACGGCTCCTTCGTCTACATCCCCAAGGGCGTGCGCTGCCCCATGGAATTGTCGACCTATTTCCGTATCAACGAAGCCAATACGGGACAGTTCGAACGCACCCTAATTATTGCCGACGAGGGCAGCTACGTCTCGTACCTGGAGGGCTGCACCGCGCCGCAGCGGGACGAAAACCAGCTGCATGCCGCGGTGGTCGAATTGGTGCTGATGGACGATGCGGAGATCAAATATTCCACGGTGCAGAACTGGTATCCGGGCGACGCGGACGGCAAGGGCGGGATCTATAACTTCGTGACCAAGCGGGCCGCCTGCCGGGGCCGCAATTCCAAAGTTTCCTGGACCCAAGTTGAGACAGGTTCCGCCGTGACCTGGAAGTATCCCAGCTGCATTCTGCAGGGCGATAATTCGGTCGGGGAATTCTACTCCGTCGCCATCACGAATAACCTACAGCAGGCCGATACGGGGACCAAGATGATCCATATCGGCAAGAATACTTCTTCGACCATTATCGCCAAGGGTATTTCAGCCGGGCGCAGCCAAAGCACCTATCGTGGCTTAGTGCGTATGCAGCCCGGTGCCACGGGCGGGCGGAACTATACCCAGTGCGACAGTTTGCTGATCGGCGACAAATGCGGCGCCCACACAGTGCCATACATCGAAAACCGCAACCGAACGGCGCAGATCGAGCATGAGGCGACGACGGCGAAAATCAGTGAAGACCAATTGTTTTATTGCCGCCAACGGGGGCTAACGGACGAAGAGGCCCTGGGCATGATCGTCAACGGCTTCTGCAAACAGGTTCTGCAGGAATTGCCCATGGAATTCGCGGTTGAGGCGCAGAAATTGGTGAGTATTTCGTTGGAAGGCAGTGTGGGCTAGGAATATGAGTAGTATGTTGGAGATCAAGGGTCTGCACGCGGTCGTCGACGGCACCGAAATCCTCAAGGGTATCGACCTGACCATCGGAGCCGGTGAAGTGCATGCCATTATGGGCCCGAACGGGTCCGGCAAAAGCACCCTGTCGTATGTTCTGTCAGGGCGTGACGGTTATGACGTCACCGCCGGTTCCATCACTTACCGGGGCCGGGATCTGAGCGAGCTGTCGATCGAGGCACGGGCTGCCGAAGGTCTGTTCCTGGGCTTTCAGTACCCGGTGGAACTGCCTGGTGTGTCGTCCACCACATTTCTGAAGACCGCCCTGAATGCGGTGCGCCGCCACCGTGGCGAAGATGAACTGGATGCGGTGCAATTCATGAAGCGCCTGCGCCAGCACACGGCAACCCTGAATATCAGTGACGACATGCTGCGCCGGGGCGTCAACGAAGGCTTTTCGGGCGGCGAGAAAAAGCGCAACGAGATCCTGCAAATGGCTCTTCTGGAGCCATATTTGGCCGTACTCGATGAAACCGACAGCGGACTGGATATTGATGCGCTGAAAGTCGTCGCCGAGGGCGTCAACGCCATGCGCGGCCCGACCCGTTCCATGCTGGTGATCACTCACTACCAGCGTTTGCTGGACTATATCGTGCCCGATTTTGTCCATGTACTGGCCCACGGCCGCATCGCGCGGACGGGCGGCAAGGAATTGGCCTTGGAGCTGGAGGAAAAAGGCTATGGCGAATTTATTGGCGGCGTAGAGGCGGCCTAGATGATGCTGACGCCGGAAACCTATCAGGCGGATTACGCCAGCAAATTACCGGGCAGCGGTTTGCCCTGGTTGGCGGATCTGCGCGCGGACGCGGCGGCTCGGTTTGCGGCCACGGGACTGCCCGATCGCAAGGTTGAAGCCTGGCGTTATACGGATCTGAAACCCATCAAGGATCAGATCTTCGCGCGGCACGACACCAAGTTGGGCACCGTTCCCCCTGCCCTGCTGGCGAACAACAACCGGCTGGTCTTCAATAACGGCAAATTATTGGAATCCATGACCGACCTGCCCGAAGGTGTGCAATTGCTGGGCATGGCGCAGGTGATGAGCGTTGCGCCGGAACTGATTGCGGATCATCTCGGCCAGCTTGCCGCCCTCAAGGATCTGCCCCTGCCATCGTTGAACCAGGCCATGAGCCAGGACGGCTATGTTCTGGTATTGCAGCCGGGCGCGAAGCTGGCGCAACCGATAGAAATTCTGTTCCTGAACCATACCGGCGCCAGCTATCCCCGCAACCTGATCCTAGCCGGCGAAGGCAGCGAGGCTGCGGTCATTGAGCATTACCGGGGTCAGGACGACGAAACTTATGTGGTCAACGCGGTAACCGAGATTTTTGCCGGACCGGGGGCGGACGTTCGCCGTTACAAAATTCAGCGAGAGTCTCAGCTCTCCAATCATATCGCCACGGTGGCGGGACAGTTCACCGATGGTGCGCGGTTTGAAAATTTCGACCTAAACCTGGGTGGCCGTCTGGCGCGCAGTGAAATTCATGTGGCCTTGCAGGGCCGTGATGCGGCGGCGAACCTGAACGGTATATACCTGCTGCGGGACCGCCAGCATTGCGACAACGCCATCAATATGGATCACGTGGTCGGCGCCACCAACAGCCATCAGGATTATCGCGGCATCCTGGATGATCGATCCCACGGCGTTTTCCAGGGCAAGATCACGGTGCGGCCCGATGCCCAAGGAATTGAAGGCCATCAATTGAACAAAACTCTGTTGCTGTCGGACAAGGCGGAAATGGACAGCAAGCCGGAGTTGGAAATTCTGGCCGACGACGTCAAATGCAGCCACGGCGCCACGGTGGGAGAATTGGACGAAACGGGTCTGTTCTATCTGCGCTCCCGCGGCATTCCGGAATGGGAGGCGCGGCGGCTGCTGATGACCGCCTTCGTGGCCCAGACCCTGGACAAGATCGCCGATCAGGACGTGCGCGGGATCATGGACCGCTTGGTGACGGATTGGATGGCGTCATGAACGACATCGCGCATGGCGGTACTTTACCGGGCCACAATGTGGAAGGCGGCTTCGACGTGGCGCGGATCCGCGAAGATTTTCCCATACTGAAGCGTCAGGTCCACGGCAAGCCCCTGGTCTATTTCGACAGCGGCGCCTCGGCCCAAAAACCTCGTGCCGTGATCAATGCCATGACGGAGGTGCTGGAGGATCAATACACCAACATCCATCGCGGCGCCCATTATCTCAGCCAGACCCTGACCGATCGTTACGAAGGGGTGCGCGGCACCATTGCCCGCTTCATCAACGCACCGTCCGAAGAACAGATCGTCATCACCCGCAACACGACCGAGGCCATCAATCTGCTCGCCGCGTCGTATGGTCGGAAATTCCTGAACAAGGGCGACGGCGTGCTGATTTCTGCCATGGAGCATCATGCCAACATCGTGCCCTGGCAAATGCTGCGCGATGAAAAGGAAATTGAGCTGAAGGTCGCGCCAATCGATGACCGTGGCGTGCTGGATATGGACGCTTTCGAGGCGATGCTGGACGAGGGCACCAAGCTTGTCGCCATCACCCATTGCTCCAATGTTCTGGGCACCCATACGCCGGCCAAGGAGATCATCCGCCTGGCCCATGCGCGGGGTATTCCGGTAATGCTGGACGGCAGCCAGTCCGTGGTTCACAGCGCCATAGATGTGCAGGACTTGGACGCTGATTTCTTTGTCTTCACGGGGCACAAACTTTACGGACCCAACGCCATTGGCGTGTTGTACGGCAAGGCGGAGTTGTTGGCGCAAATGCCGCCCTATCAGGGCGGCGGCGACATGATCGCCTCGGTCACGTACGAAAAAACCACCTATCAGGAACCGCCCCACCGGTTTGAGGCCGGT
>JABIRL010000112.1 GCA_018667855.1 Rhodospirillaceae bacterium | reverse complement strand
GACCGAAATCAATACGAACAATTCGTAAGACGAGGGCGAGGCGATGTTCAGCATGAACTGTCCGCCCGCCAAGCCGCCCAGGGTCACCAACATATAAAAGCTGAGCATCTGGCCCCGGGTTTCATTTTCCGAGGCATCGTTCAGCCAGCTTTCCGCGACGATAAACAGCCCGGCATAGGCAAAGCCGGTAACAAACCGCATGGCCCACCAGGTCCACGGATCGACAAACACCACATGCACCAAGATCGAGGTCGAGGCCAGTGAGGCCATGGCCCCGAAACTGCGGATATGACCGACCCGGGCTACGAATTTCGGCACCACCGTGGCGCCGATCAGCAGGCCGATATAATAGCCCGACATCACCAGACCGGTGGACGTGACGCCAAAACCTTCCATGGAGGCGCGCAGGCCCAGGAGAGAGCCCTGCAAGCCGTTGCCGAGCATGATCAAACCCAAGCCCAGAAACAGCGCCCAACTGTTCGCGACGACCTGAAACACGTTCGTGTTCCTTCAAAAAAAGGGTACCCCGGTTCCAACAACCAGGCGCTTATGCACGAACGCCCCTTGTCGGACAAGCCATTCTATGAACACCGGTTTGGAGGTGTTTCAGACCGCTTCCCAATGGCGTCCTTCGTGTGGAATAATGGCGGCAACTATATAGGGGGATTGAATTCCATGAGTGACGAAGACGTCTGCCCGGTAGAAAATTGGGCCACCGACTACGATATTTTCGATGACGAATATATCCGCGACCCCGTCCCGGTCTGGAAGGAGTTGCGCGAGAGCTGTCCCATTGCCCATACCACGCGCTGGGGCGGCAGCTGGTTGCCGACCAAGTACGAGGATCTGCAGGCCATGGTGCGCATGGTGCCCGAGCTGTCCTCGCGCTCGCCGTCCGTCATCCCGCCATCGCCGGAGCTGCGCGCCGAGCTGATCAAGGAGGCGAAGGAATACGGCTCCGAAGCACCGCCCATCACCGCCGACCCGCCGGAGCAGATTGCCTATCGCCGGCTGATCCTGCCGTTCTTCAATCCCAGGGAGGTGGAGAAATTCCGCCCCTCCTCGGAACAGCTTTGTCATGACCTGATCGATCGCTTCATCGCGAAAGGCTCGGCGGATGCGGCGGTGGACTACGCCCAACAGATCCCGCCGCGGGTCATTGCCGCCATGCTGGGGATCGATCCCAACCGGGGCGACGATTTCACCGAATGGACCCGAGGTATTTTGGAGCTGGGCCAGACCCAACCGGAACTGCGCACGAAGTACCGCAAGATCATCCGCGAATTCTTCGCCGAATTGGTGGTGGAGCGGCGCCAGAATCCCGGCGACGATATGGTCTCCAAGCTGATCGCGTCCGAGATCGAGGGCGAACCGTTGAACGATCACACGATCATCGGCATGTGCAATCTGCTGCTGGTCGCGGGTATCGACACCACGTGGAGTTCCATCGGCTCCGCGTTGTGGCATTTCGCGGGCCACGCCGACGACCGCCGCCGCCTGGCCGGGGAGCCGGATTTGTTCCCCACCGCGATCGAGGAAATGCTGCGCTTTTATGCCCCCGTGACCATGGCCCGCAAAGTGACCGAGCCGGTTACCATGGGCGATGCGGAATTCATTCCCGGTGACAAGATCCTGATGAACTTTCCCGCCGCCAATCACGATCCGGAAGCATTCGAACGCGCTGACGAGGTAGTATTGGACCGTGAGCGCAACCGCCACATCGCCTTCGGCGTCGGTATTCATCGCTGTGCCGGCTCCAACCTGGCGCGTATGGAGATGGACGTGGCCCTGCGCGTCTGGTTCGAACGCATCCCCGAGTTCGAGTTGTCGGCACCGGAAGCCGTCACATGGGCCGGCGGCCAGGTCCGCGGCCCCCGCAGCGTACCGGTTAAGTTCCCGGCGTAAGTGTTGTTCCAAGAGAAGCGAACGAAGCAAGGATATCGTCCGTAATATGACTGAGTACCCAGACTACGACTGCCTGCAAGTCTCTGTCGCGGACGGCGTCGGGCGGTTGTTGTTGGACCGTCCGGAGGTTTTGAATGCGCTGACGCCGGAGATGATGGGCGAGATGATTGATGCCCTGGCCTTGTTGGCGGCCGATGATGGGGTGCGGGCTTTGTTGGTGACGGGGGCCGGGCGCGGATTTTCAGCCGGTGGGGATGCGGGGTTTCTGGAAAAGATCAAGGATTACCGACCGTTCGAGATTAAGGACACGGTCTATAGTTTTTTCGGCAAGGGTGTCCAGGCCCTGAAATTGTTTCCCAAACCTACCGTGGCGGCAGTCAATGGTCCGGCGTCCGGGGCGGGGTTCGAGATCGCCCTGGCCTGTGATTTCCGCGTTGTCTCGACCGATGCCGTGTTCCATCAAACCTGGATCCATCTGGGCCTGATCTCGCCCCTTGGGGGTATGTATCTGCTGCCCCGGCTGGTCGGCCTTACCCTGGCGAATGAAATCCTCATGCTGGGCCGTCGGGTCAGGGGTGAAGAGGCGGCGGAAATTGGCCTGGTAAATGAAACCGTGGCGCCGGATGACCTGGACGCGGCGGCTGCTAAATTGGTCAGGACCCTCGCCGAAGGTCCGCCCCTGGCTTTGCGCGCCATGAAAGAGGGCATTCGCCGGGGGCTGGAATCCACGCTGGCGGCGGAATGGGAACATAACGTCTATGTCCAGGGACTGTTGATCGACAGCGATGACTATGCCGAGGGCGTCCAAGCGCTTTCCGAGAAGCGAAAGGCGCGTTTCAAGGGTCGTTAATACGACTGACGGTTTAACCCGTTCGTTAACCATTTACTAAGCAGAAATCCGTAAAATCCCCCGCACTTGAGCCAGTTTTGTTAGCTTTGAGTCTGGGACGGAGATCATGATTACGCCATTGCGGCACCTATTTTCATTATTGCTGGGCAGAAAATCTGCCGGGCGGAACGCAGCCTTTGAAGGGCAGCGGGATTATTCGCGCGCGGAAGTCAACGCTAAGGTCACCATATTTCTTGAAGGCCGGACGTTTCAGGGTCAGCTGCGCGATGTCTCGATTTCCGGCGCCATGCTGGAGCCCCATTGCGACTTGGTCGTGGGTGATAGCCTGGAGTTGGAGTTGGCCAATATACCGGGCCGTGTTCAAGCCCAGGTCATGCGCCTCGTGGACGAGAAGATTGGCGTGCGCTTCACCAACCCGGGCGTCGGCGTATTGATCGCCGGTTGGAGCCGGGGAACGTCAACCGCCACTCTGCCGGCCGGCGGCGGAAGCTAACGGAAGCGTCATGCCTCAAGTGCTCAACTCACCCTTGGTAGGCGGCGTCAGCGGACGTTTGAAAGCCTGGTGGAATGGTGATGAAACGCCGGCTGGCAAAGCCGGTGGCAAGTTGAATGGCAATGCCGCGGCGGAAGCCGAGGAAGAAGTCATCGTCTATCCCTCGCCCAGCGGCATCGCTGAATGGACGCCGCAGCGGATCGCCTCTGTACAACGTCTGTTTGGTGATGGTGTCGATAGCCCGTCCGGCAAGGAACGCGTCCGCAGCCTGATAAACCCCATTGGCCTGAATTCAGAGATGACTGTATTGAATATCGGCGCCCGCCTCGGCACGGCTGCGCGCACGATTGCCAAGGAGTCGGGCGCCTGGGTCGATGGCGTCGAAACCGATGGAGGGCTGGTGGAAGAGGCCGTGCGCCTATCGGCCATGGAAGGTTTGGTTAAAAAGGCGGTGATCCGCAATCTTGATCTAAGCGATAAGGAGATCCGGGAACACAAGCGCGATGCGGTGGTGATCCAGGAAAGCCTGTACAAAATTCCGGAACGGGAGCGACTGTTCAAAACTTTGAGCGAGTTGATAAAGCCAAGCAGTCATTTGCTGATTACCGAATTCCTGGTTAATCCCAGCAAGGGGCAGGACGAACGGGCCGAATGGGGCGCTCTGCATAAGACGAGCCCGCGACTTTTCGAACTGGACGAACTTCGCGATGGTCTGAGCAAAATCGGCTTTGATGTGCGCGTCGCCAAGGATGAGACAAAGTCCTACAAGGCGATGCTGTTGAACGACATCCGCAAATTCGGTGAATCCGTTCCCCACAATCCCTTGACCAGGGAATTGCAGGAATGGGTGATGTGGGAAGTGGAATACTGGGCGCGCACGTTTAACGCCCTGGACGCGGGCGGCATTACCATGCACCGCATCCACGCCGTCACGCCCATGGCGGACCCGACAAAAACCTAGATCACGTCATCAGGCGATCGCGACGCATTCAATCTCGATATCAAATGGCATGGGCCATGAACCAACGGCGGCGAAGGTGCGCGCCGGCGGATTGTGGCTGAAATAGCGGGCATAAACTTCGTTGACGGCGTTGAAGTATCCGGAATTGGCCGCATACACGTTGCACTTCACCACCTTGTCCAGTGATGAGCCGGCCGCCTCGAGGCAGGCCTTGACGTTTTCCAGCACCTGTTCGGTCTGGGCCGCGATGTCACCCTTGATCAATTCACCGGTTTCGCGATCAATTGGCGGCATGCCGGATACAAAGACGAAATCGCCGGCTCTGACCGCCGGCGAAAGCGGTATCTTTGATTTCTCCAGCATTTCGGAAATACCCGGGACTGCGATGCATTGCTTTTCCATGTTTTGACCTCTTTTAGTTTCAAGTTCGTTTCGCGACGATCTCGGTGATTATATGTTTATCAGTGCAACGGCGTCATAGGCCCATCTGCGACAGGATCGCCGGCAGCACCGGGCCGTCCTGATCGCCCATCGCGGCTGTCATATCAAAATGGTCGGCGCCGGGCACTTCCAGGTATTCGGCGCCGATGCCGTTGGCTTGGCACAGATCCACATATGCGCGGGTCTGTTTGATCCATTCCGTTGTTTCGCCACCCCCCACGGGGACCAGCAGTGGGAGGTCGCGGCGGGGCAGGTTTTGCAGCGGTGAAACCGTCGCCAGCATCCCCGGTGTCAGGCCAATAACCTCGTTGACACTGATGCCCAGAACGGGTTCGGGATCGTAAACGCCGGTCAACAGAGCCGCGCCCTTGATCAGATCCTCCGGCATTCCTTCCGCCTGCCAGTCATGGGCCAGCATCATGGCGCCCAGATGTCCACCGGCGGAATTGCCCGAAATAAAGATACGATCCGGGTCGCCGCCCCATTCGGCGATATTGCCATGGGTCCAGACCAGGGCGCGAACGACCTCGGCCATGATTTCGGGTAGGGTGACGTCCGGGCACAGATCGTAATTGATGATCACCACGCAGGCGCCGGCCTCGGTGAAAGGTTTGGCGAAAAAGCTGACGTCGGATTTATCCTGGGCCCGCCAATAGCCGCCGTGGATATAAAACTGCACCGGTGCGCCATCCCCTTCTGCTGGGAACACATCCAGGACCTCTTTCGCACCGGGACCATAGCGCAGATCGTAGACGCCCTCGATTTCGCATCGAACCTCAGCCGATGCCGTAACCCGGGAATCGATCTTGCCCTGGTGATCGGGCACCGCCTGGCGCGGATTATATTGCCGCTCAAAATCTTCCATCGAATAGCCGCGCCGATCGATCATCGTATCTCTCCCAACTTAAGCGAAGGCCTGCAAACCGGTCATGGCCCGGCCCAGGATCAGGGCATGGACGTCATGGGTGCCTTCATAGGTATTCACCGTTTCCAGGTTCACCATGTGGCGCATGACGTGATATTCGTCCGAAATGCCGTTGGCGCCATGCATGTCGCGGGCGGTGCGGGCAATGTCCAGGGCCTTGCCACAGCAATTGCGCTTGATGATGGAGATCATCTCGGGCGCGGCCCGATGTTCGTCGATCAGGCGGCCGACGCGCAGACAGGCTTGCAAGCCCAGGGAAATTTCGGTCTGCATATCGGCCAGTTTCTTTTGCACCAACTGGGTGGCGGCAAGGGGGCGGCGGAATTGTTTTCGATCAATGGTATATTGCCGTGCAGCTTCCCAACAAAACTCGGCCGCGCCCATGACACCCCAGGCGATGCCATAACGGGCCCGGTTCAGACAGCCAAAAGGCCCCGACAGCCCCTTGGCTTCGGGCAGGTAATTTTCGTCCGGCACGAAGACATCCTCAAGCGCGATGCCCCCGGTGATGGAGGCTTTCAGGCTCAACTTACCTTCTATCTTCGGTGTCGAGAATCCCTTGAAGTCGCGCTCCACCAAATAGCCGCGAATATCGCCTTCGTCATCCTTGGCCCAGATCACGGCAACATCGGCGATGGGTGAATTGGTAATCCACATCTTGGCGCCGTTCAGGATCCAACCGCCGTCCACTTTCTTGGCCTTGGTGACCATGGATCCGGGGTCGGAGCCGTGATCGGGCTCCGTCAGACCAAAACAACCCACATGTTCGCCGCTTGCCAGTTTGGGCAGGAATCTTTGCCGTTGCTCTTCCGTGCCATAGGCGTTGATGGGGTGCATCACCAAACTGGACTGCACAGAAGCCGCGGAACGGTAGCCGCTGTCCACCCGTTCGGTCTCGCGCGCGATCAGGCCATAACAGACATAGGACAGCCCGGCGCAGCCGTAGCCTTCGATGGTGGCCCCCAACATGCCCATCTCGCCCATTTCCGTCATGATTTCACGATGGAAATGTTCCTGCCGCGTGGCCTCGATAATGCGGGGCATCAGCTTGTCGGTGCAATAGTCCCGCGTGCTGTCGCGGACCATTTTTTCGTCTTCGTTCAGTTGGTCATCCAACAAGAATGGATCATTCCAGGCAAATGACCCTGTGGCGAGATAGTCTGTTTGGCTTTTGGCCCGATCCGTGCTCATCGACCTTAACTCCTGATTGGTCTTGATAGGATTGCTTTCATATGATCTGGCGCCTTGTTTGCCAAGGATTACCGTCAAAATGATGTTCAATATGGCGGTGTCCGCTCGGTTGGGAGGGCTATAACATTTATGCGACATATCGTCCGATGGTCGGAAATACGCTTGAATTCACCGCAGCGGAAGGCAAAAATGGTTTGGTTAACAATTCTGTAATGCCTTCTATTGATACTATCCAGGTCAGCCGCCGAAAGGGGCGGTGGCTGGGAAAGACACAAAGGGGATCGACCGTGGACTACGACAAGATTTTCGCGGATAGACTGGCGGAGCTTCGTTCGGAGGGGCGCTACCGGGTTTTCGCCGAACTGGAACGTCATGCCGGAAATTTCCCTAAGGCGACGCGGCATCACGAAAGCGGCCAACAGGATGTCACCGTGTGGTGTTCCAACGACTATTTGGGCATGGGGCAGAACCAGGACGTTCTGGATGCCATGCACGGCGCGCTGGACAAGGTTGGCGCCGGATCGGGTGGCACCCGCAATATTTCGGGCACCAATCACTATCATGTGCTGTTGGAGCGGGAACTGGCGGATCTGCACGGCAAGGAAGCCGCCCTGCTGTTCACCTCAGGTTATATCTCGAACGAGGCGACGTTATCGACCCTGGTCAAGGCGTTGCCGGGCCTGATTATATTCTCGGATACCCTGAACCATGCCTCAATGATCGACGGTATCCGCCATGGCGGCGGCCCAAAGCAGATTTGGCGCCATAACGATACTGGGCATCTGGCCGAGCTTCTGGCCCAGGCTGACCCCAAGGCACCGAAGATCGTGGCCTTTGAATCGGTTTATTCCATGGACGGCGATATTGCCCCCATTGGCGAGATCTGCGAAGTGGCCAAGAAATACGGCGCCCTGACCTATCTTGACGAAGTCCACGCCGTGGGCATGTACGGACCGCGCGGCGCAGGGGTAGCGGCCCGCGATGATGTCATGGACCAATTGGATATTATCGAAGGTACCTTGGCGAAAGCGTTCGGGGTCATGGGTGGCTATATTACGGCCAGTTCCGATCTGGTCGATGTGATCCGCAGCTATGCCTCTTCCTTTATTTTCACGACTTCCATAGCACCGGTGATCGCGGCGGGCGCCCTGACCTCAATACGCCACCTAAAAGCTTCAGATGCGGAGCGGCAAAAGCATCAGGAGCGGGCGGCAACCCTGAAGCGGCTGTTTACCGAGGCGCAATTGCCACTGATGCCATCCGTCAGCCATATCGTACCCTTGATGGTTGGCGATGCCGCGCTTTGTAAACAGGTTTCCGACGAACTGCTGGACGAATTCGGCATCTATGTTCAGCCCATCAACTATCCCACCGTGCCACGCGGTACGGAACGTCTGCGCTTTACCCCGACGCCATTTCATAGTGATGCCATGATGGCCGAGCTGGTCACGGCGTTGAAGGTAGTGTGGGCACGCTTGGATCTGCGCCGGGCCGCCTGAGGCGGAACCGGAATATAATCTGTTTTGCCGACCAATTCGGGACAGACGCGAAGCTATTTGGTGGAATTTCAAGCCATTGGCAACGCCGTCAAGGTAACAGCCCTTGACCCGGTGACATTGGTCGAGGTCTCGATCCAGGGGCCCGTTTCCGCCTCCGAAGATGAATTGTCGCGCCTGGCTGTTCGCAAGCTGGAATATGTGCTGTTGAAACGGGCGCGGTCGACGGATACCCGTCCCGGCATTAAAGTCTAGGTCAATGCGCCGGGGGGGAAGGACATGAAGTCGTTCAAGTTTGCCGCTGCATTGCTGATGATGTGCGCCCTGTTGGGGGTGTCGGCATTCCCGGTCCGGGCTGAAATTGTCATTGCCGCTGTGGGGCCCATGGAAGGGCCCTTTGCCGCTTATGGCGCGCAGATGAAAAACGGTGCCGAATTGGCGGTCGCGGCGCTGAACGCCAAGGGCGGTGTCTTGGGTCAGAAGATCAAGTTGATCATCGCGGACGATGCCTGCAATCCCAAAGTGGCCGAGACCGTGGCCAAATCCATGATTAACCAGGGCGTCAATTTTGTTGCGGGACATTTCTGCTCGGGCGCTTCAATTGCCGCCTCGGATACTTATGCCAAGGAAGGCGTGCTGCAGATTTCGCCATCCTCCACCCATCCCGTATTGACCGATCGCGGCCTGGAGAATGTCTATCGGGTGTGCGGGCGGGATGACCAGCAAGGCATCCTCGCCGGTAGTCTGTTGGCGGATCAATTTGCCGGTAAAAAGGTCGCCATCGTACACGACGGCCAAGGCTATTCGCAAAGCCTGGCAGCGGCGGCCAAGGCGCAATTGAATTCGCAGGGCGTAAACGAAACTCTTTTTCAGGCGGTAAAACCGGGCGAGAAGGATTATTCGACCCTGGTGACGACGTTGAAACGGAACGGGATCGATGTTCTGTATTATGGCGGTTATCACAAAGAAGCCGGGCTCATCATGCGTGGTTTGCACGCTCAGGGCATGTCGGTCGTTCTTGTTTCAGGCGATGACCTGGCCACTGGAAAATATTGGATTATTACCGGCGCGGCGGGCGAGGGGACCTTGATTACGTTCCCGGCGGACCCAGGTGCGACCAAGCATGGCCGCGACGTGGCCAATGAAATGCGCAAACAAGGCTTCAAACCCGAGCTGCATGCCATGCGCACCTACGCCGCGATCCAGGTCTGGGCCCAGGCAGCGTCGAAAGCCGGAAGTTTGGAGTTGGGAAAGATGACCAAGGCCCTGCGTACGAATTTCTTCCGGACGGTTTTAGGCAAACTTACCTTCAACAATCGGGGTGATACTAAGCAGAATGGCTATGTCTGGTACGAGTGGAGCCGGGGCAAATACACCGTGAAAACGTTCAAGGCCAAACCGGCTGAATAGTCGGCGTGTAAATTTCGACTATTGTTTGGATTGCGTAAACTTAGGTCGCGTTACGGGCGCGGCCCAGGCCGATTTCCTTGGCAAAATTTGAACGCAGCGACGAATAACTTGGCGCGACCATGGGGTAATCGGATGCCAGTCCCCATTTGCGGCGGTATTCATCCGGCGTCAAATTATAGCGGGTGCGCAGATAACGCTTCAGCATTTTCAATTTCTTACCGTCTTCAAGGCAGATGATATAATCTTCCTGAATAGACCTTCGAACAGGCACGGCTGGTTTTGGCGCGGCCTCCACCGGTTGCTCGGTTTGTGCCTTGCCGGCATTAACCAGGGCGCCGTGCACAGTTTGAATAAGTGCAGGCAGTTCTGAATTGGGCATTGTATTGTAGCTGACATAGGCGGATACAACGTCGGCGGCCAGGCGGCGCATCTCATCACGCGACAAACCTGCATTCGATTGCTGATCCATTGTTCTGACCCATAACTTGTTGTTCCGAATTCTTCGCCAGGGTAAAGAGCAATTGTCAATATACTGTGAATTTTTGAGGCTTTATTTTGTCCCGGATCTGATCGCCTGCCATGTTGGAATAGTGCGAAAACTTCCTGAATGTGCCGTCAATCACGTTGTCATGCGTTGGCACTGACATCTACATATGGTATGCAAGCGCACGCAAAGTCCGATGGGGCCGATGGGGCAATGATCGGTCCCTGGCCGCCAATTTGCTGAAAATTTGTCTCATTTAAGTTCGTCGCAAAAAAGGTATCCATTTATGTCGTCAAACCCCGCTGCGAAGGTTTCGCCGGCCGAGAATGGGTTTTTTGTCCAAGATGGCGCGGATCGGGACCCGGAACTGTTTGCCTCCCTGGCCGATGAATTGCGGCGACAGCGTGGGCAGATCGAATTGATTGCCTCGGAAAACATCGTCTCCAGGGCAGTCTTGCAGGCACAAGGTTCCGTCCTCACCAATAAATATGCCGAAGGCTATCCCGGACGCCGTTATTACGGCGGCTGTGAATATGTCGATGTGGCTGAACAACTGGCCATTGATCGGGCGAAGATATTGTTTGGCTGTAATTACGCCAATGTGCAGCCCCATTCAGGTTCGCAGGCAAATCAGGCTGTATTCATGGCGCTGTTGCAGCCCGGTGACACCGTTATGGGCATGTCTCTGGCCGCGGGCGGTCATCTGACCCATGGCGCGCCGCCGAACCAATCGGGCAAATGGTTCAACGCCGTGCAATACGGCGTGCGTCTACAGGATGCCCGGGTGGATATGGACGAAGTGGCGCAGTTGGCCAAGGAACATCGGCCAAAATTGATTGTTGCTGGTGGATCCGCTTATCCCCGGGTGCTGGATTTTCCGGCGTTCCGTCGGATTGCCGATGACATCGGGGCCAAATTGATGGTCGATATGGCGCATTTCGCGGGCTTGGTGGCGGGCGGAAGTCATCCATCACCTATGCCGCATGCCCATGTGGTGACCACAACAACCCATAAGACCCTGCGCGGTGCCCGCGGCGGCATGGTGCTGTCCAATGACGAGGATCTGGGCAAAAAGATCAATTCGGCCATATTCCCGGGTCTGCAGGGCGGCCCGTTGATGCACGCGATCGCCGGCAAGGCGGTGGCTTTTCATGAGGCCATGGCGCCGGAGTTCAAGGTTTATGCCCAGGCGGTGGTCGACAATGCCCGGGCTTTGGCGGCTGTGCTGCAGGAACGCGGTCTGGACATCGTTTCGGGTGGCACCGATACCCATTTGATGCTGGTCGATCTGCGGCCAAAGCGCCTGACCGGCAATTTCGCCGAATCCGCATTGGAACGGGCCGCGATTACCTGCAACAAGAATGGCGTGCCTTTTGACCCCGAGAAGCCCACTGTGACCTCCGGCGTACGCCTTGGGACACCGGCTGCGACGACCCGTGGATTTGGCGTGACCGAGTTTCAAAAGGTCGGGCATCTGATTGCCGACGTCCTGGATGGCCTGGCCCTGAATGGTACGGACGAGGGGGCCAATACCCAAATTGAGACGGAGGTGCGTGCCAAGGTTGAAGCCTTGTGCGCCGACTTTCCCATTTACTGAACCGATCATGAGATAGAGGCCATACGAACGAGGATAATAATCGCTGATGCGCTGCCCATTTTGCCTTCATAACGACACCCAGGTTAAGGATTCCCGCCCGACCGAGGACAACGCGGCAATCCGCCGGCGTCGCTTTTGTGCCGACTGCGGTTCGCGCTTCACGACCTTTGAACGGGTTCAACTGCGGGATCTGATGATCTTGAAGAAGAACGGACAGCGGGTACCCTTTGAAAGGGACAAGCTGATCCGCTCCATCCAGCTAGCGACCCGCAAACGCCCGGTCGACGAAGACCGGGTTGAACGGGTGGTGAATGGCATTCAGCGCCGTCTGGAAAGCTCCGGCGAGAGTGAAATCCGCTCGGAGACCGTGGGCGAGTTGGTGATGGAGGCCCTGTCCAATTTGGATCCGGTCGCCTATGTGCGGTTTGCCTCCGTTTACAAGAATTTCCGCGAGGCCCGCGATTTCGAGGATTTTGTTGGCCAGATCGGCGGCGAGGAGGAGCTTGAAGACGATTGATGCGCCATCCCCGCAACGTTCCGATGCCGAATATCTAGAACTGGCATTGGCCCTGGCCGAACGCGGACTGGGCAATGTTTGGCCCAACCCTTCCGTGGGCTGCGTGCTGGTACGCGATGGCCTGATTGTTGGCCGCGGCTGGACCCAGCCGGGCGGCCGCCCCCATGGCGAGGTCCAGGCCCTGGATCAGGCCGGCTCCAAAAGCAAGGGCGCGACCGCTTTTGTTACCTTGGAACCCTGTGCCCATCATGGCCAAAGTCCCCCCTGCGCGCAGGCCTTGATTGATGCCGGCATTTCCCGCGTCGTGATCTCCGCCCCTGATCCGGACCCGCGGGTGGATGGCCATGGCGCCCGGATGCTCACCGCCGCCGGCGTCCATGTGGACTGGCTGGAGCAATCAAAAGCGGTTGCGCTGAACGCCGGTTTTCTTTCGAAATTGCAAAAAATCCGCCCCCTGGTGACCTTGAAACTGGCGACCACGTTGGATGGCCGCATTGCTACGTCTGGCGGCGAAAGTCAGTGGATCACGGGGCCAATTGCCCGCGCCCGTGGCCATTTGCTGCGCGCCCAGCATGATGCCATCCTGGTCGGTATCGCCACCGCCCTGGCGGATGATCCGGAATTGACCTGCCGGCTGCCGGGTATGACGGATTATTCCCCGGTTCGGGTGGTGCTGGATAGCAATTTGCGATTGCCACTCGATTGCCGCCTGGTTAAGGGCGCTCCCGCCCGGCCACTGTGGGTGATATGCGGATCCGGGCACGAAAACGCGCAGCTGGACGACCGGGGCGTGGACACAATTGCTGTCGAACGCGGCGGGGATGGCCGGGTCGATCCCGCGGCGGCCATGGCGGCCCTGGCGGCGCGCGGCATCACCCGGCTTTTGGTGGAGGGCGGCAGCGCTGTCGGAACTGCATTTCTGGCGGCTGGATTGGTTGATCGGCTCGCCTGGTTCCGGGCGCCGGGCGTGATCGGGGGCGATGGTTTGCCGGTATTCAGCACCTTGAACCTGGCTGAGTTGGAAAACATGCGGCGTTTCAGGCGGCAGGGAATTGAGGTGTTGGGAGACGATGTACTGGAAAGCTACGTCCATCAGGCGTAAACAGGGGTATGTTTACAGGAATTATCACTGATATTGGCCGTATCGAAAAGGCCGAAGCCGCCGGCGATACCAAATACGTCATCGCCACAGCCTACGAGACCGATGGTATTGCCATCGGCGCCTCGATCTGTTGTTCGGGCGTATGCCTGACGGTGGTGGACAAGGGCACGGACTCAGGCACCGACCCTGGGACGGATTGGTTTTCCGTCACGGCCTCGGCCGAAACCCTTGCTTGCAGTAATCTTGGCGACTGGGGGGTCGGCATGAATATCAACCTGGAACGAGCTTTAAAAGTGGGGGACGAACTGGGGGGGCATATCGTTTCCGGCCATGTGGATGGTGTGGTCGAAATCACCTCCATTGATAAGGACGGCGATAGTTTGCGGTTTCGCTTCACCTTTGGCGAGGATCTGGCGCACTATATCGCGCCGAAGGGCTCGGTCTGTTTGAACGGCGTATCCTTGACCGTCAACGAGGTGGACGCGGATGGATTTGGCATAAATATTATTCCCCACACCCAGGAAATGACGACCTTTGGTCATGCCAAGGCCGGCGATCGGGTCAACCTGGAAATCGATGTGCTGGCCCGTTATGTGGCGCGGTTGGCGCAAAAGGAGACATTGTGAGCGACGTTTTAGTGAAAGACGAAACCTATCTCTCGAGTATCGAGGACATCATTGAGGATGCCCGTAACGGCAAAATGTTCATCCTGGTCGATGATGAAGGCCGGGAGAACGAGGGCGACCTGGTAATCCCTGCCTCCATGGCGACGCCGGAGACGATCAATTTCATGGCCCGTTATGGCCGCGGCCTGATCTGTCTGTCGCTAAACGGCGAACGTGTGCAAAAACTGGGCCTGCCATTGATGGCGCAGCGTAACGAATCCCGGCACGGCACCGCCTTCACGGTCTCGATTGAGGCGCGGCACGGCATCTCCACCGGGATTTCTGCCGCTGATCGGGCCCGTACCGTTGCCGTGGCCATCGATCCGGAAAGCGATGCCACGGATATCGCAACGCCGGGACATATCTTTCCCCTGTTGGCCCGCGATGGCGGCGTCCTGGTGCGCGCCGGCCATACGGAGGCGGCGGTCGATGTCGCCCGCATGTCCGGTCTGCCCCCCGCGGGTGTGATCTGCGAGATCATGAACGATGACGGGACCATGGCCAGAATGCCGGATTTGGTAAAGTTCGCACAATTTCACGGCCTGAAAATCGGCACCATCGCGGACCTGATTGAATACCGCCGGCGCACGGAAACTTACGTTGAACGCCGGGCGGAGGCGGAGATGGACAGCCAGCATGGCGGCAAATTCCGGACCGTGGTCTATGTCAACAAGATTGCCTATTCCGAACACATCGCCTTGGTGAAAGGAGATGTATCCAAACCGGGCCCGGTACCCGTACGCATGCATGCCTTGGATGTGTTAAGCGATGCCTTGGGCGATAAGGCTGGCAAGGCGGGTCTGTTGCAGGCAGCCATGAACCTGATCGCCGAAGAGAAAAGGGGCGTCGTGGTGCTGATCCGCGAGGCCCTGCCGACGGCCGTATCGGACAAAATTCGCCGCAAGGCCGGTGAGCATGTACCGCATCAGGTGGAATTGCGGGACTATGGTATCGGGGCGCAGATCCTGTTCGATCTCGGCGTTCGGGAAATGGAATTGTTAACCAATTCAGACTACGACATCGTCGGCATCGAAGGTTACGGCCTGACCATAACGGGAACCCGCCGCATCCCAATCAAGGATATCTAACGCGAAATGAGTGAAGCCCCCCATGTTTTAATCGTGGAAGCCCGCTACTACGATGATATTGCCGATGAACTGGCCAAGGGTGCCATCACGGCGCTGGAAGGGGCCGGCGCCACGTTTGACAGATTGGAAGTCCCCGGCGCGTTCGAGCTGCCGGGCGCTATTCGCATGAATATCAAAGCCATGGAGCTGGTCGGCGGGCGAAAGCGCTATGACGGCTATGTCGCCCTTGGCTGCGTCATCCGGGGTGAAACAAGCCATTATGATTATGTTTGCGGCGAATGTGCCCGTGGATTGATGGATCTGACACTGGATTATTCGATTGCCATCGGCTTTGGCGTCCTGACGGTGGAAAACCGGGAACAGGCCTGGGCCCGGGCTTCAATGGAGCAATTGGACAAAGGCGGTACCGTCGCGAAGGCTGCCCTGCGCATGATCGAAATTAAGCAAGAATTTGGATATTTTCCCCGATGAACCGGGATAGCGAACCTGACAAAAAGCAGGGCAAACCGATCCCCGGTGCGCGCCGCCGCGCCTCCCGCCTGGCGGCGGTCCAGGCTTTATACCAATTGGCCCTCGGCGGTCAAATTACCGATGGCGCCGAAGTTGAAGATACCATCATCGACTTTTTGACCCATCGGCCCGGCGCGGAATTACCGGAAGATGCCTACGCCGAAGTCGATAACGACATGTTTTCCGATCTGGTGCGCGGTGCCTCCCGGCATCATGAAAATCTCGTACGGCTGCTTGATGAGGTTTTGCCCGAACGCTGGAAATATATCCGCCTGGACCAGATCCTGGCCAAGGTGTTGAGCTGCGCCGCCTACGAGTTAAACCATCGTCCGGACGTTCCCGTCGCGGTAATCATCAATGAATATGTTGAGATCACCAAGGCCTTCTATGACGGCGACGAAGGTGGATTTATTAATGGCATACTGCAGGAATTAGCCGAGCGCCTGCGCGGCGATGAAGTCCTGGAGCACAGGAATGAGCGCGCGAAAAACCGCTGAGCCGAAGGGGCGTACCGGCGAATTTGATTTGATCGCGCGATATTTCGCGCCTCTGGCAGGGCTCGGCGCCTTTGGTCTGGGGGACGACGCCGCCGTGCTGACGCCGACCTCCGGCTGCCAGATGGTCTATACGGCGGATGCCATTGTTTCCGGGGTACATTTTCTTCCCTCCGATCCGGCCGCCGATGTCGCCGCGAAATTGCTGGCCGTAAACCTTTCAGACCTGGCCGCCATGGGCGCGCGGGGAGTCGGTTATTTGATCACCACAGCCTGGCCCCGGGATTTGGAAGAGACTTGGATCGCCGGTTTCGCCATAGGTTTGGGAGACGCCCAAGCGTCCTTCGACGTTGCCCTGCTGGGGGGGGATACGGTGGCCACCACGGGGCCATTATGCCTGTCGTTGACCGCCATCGGCGAAGTGCCGGCTGGCGGCGCCTTGCGCCGCAATGGGGCCCGGCCCGGTGATGATATTTATGTCTCCGGGCAAATCGGCGACGGTGGTGCGGGATTACGGATTCTACGCGACAACTCAGCTGGCGGTACCGAGAGCGACCGCCAGAGGGCGGTTGAGCGATATCGCCGGCCCACCCCGCGCCTGGCCCTGGGCAGTGCCCTGCGCGACCTGGCCAGCGCCTGCATTGATGTCTCCGACGGATTGGTTGCCGATCTGGGTCACTTGTCGGCGCAATCATCGGTTTGCATGGTGCTTGACCTCGTGACGGTGCCCGTTACCCCCCTGTCGGAAATGCTCGGCGGGGCGATGGGGGCCATCGCGGCCGGGGATGATTATGAATTACTGTTCACCGCCCGGCCCGAAAACAAGGATCGTATCCTGGCGGCGGCCAGGGACGCCGATGTGCCGATCAGCCGGATCGGCCGGGTCACGGAGGGGCAGGGTGTGGATATCCTGGACGCCGCGGGCAATTCGATTGTCCTGCCGCACGGCGGTTACCGCCATTTTTGAGTAACTTTCTCCTAACCATTTTCTGTCATGTTGGCGATTGCTGTGTTGCTCGTTCGAAACGTGGGGCCGCTGTTCCCTGCGGTTTTGGTCGACTATCAACTCATTTGCGGGGCCTATCGTGAAAAAAGTCATCATCATCTTCGTGGCGTTGATTGTGCTGCTTGGCGGCGCGGGCGGCGGACTTTTCGCCATGGGCATGCTGGATGAGCCCCTGGGTCTGGGTGAACACGCGCCCGACGCCGAGGGCAAGGGCGGGCATGGCGAGGCAAGTGGTGAAGGTACCGACGCCCAACAGGTGTCGGAGGCGCTGTTCGTTCAGTTCGAGCCGATTTCCGCGCCTATCATCGCCAATGGCCGTGTGGAATATCAGGTCCTTCTGACCCTCAGTCTGCAAGTCGCCGATATCGGTGCCAAAAACGACGTGAATGCGGTTCTGCCCCGCCTGCGGGACGCCATGCATACGGAACTTTTCACCACGCCGATCCTGCGGGACGACACCACCGGCGCCATCGATCTCAACGACCTAAAATCCCGTGTGCTTGGCCTGACGCGTAGCATGGTCGGCGGCGACGGCATTGAAGACGTATTGATCCTGAAGATCATGCGTATGGGCGGTTGAGGTCTATCGGCAATCTTGCCTGATTTCACCCCTCTTGGACGTTAAAAGCCAAGATCGAATCTCAAATGTGGGGCATAGCGTTAAAACGCCGCAATTTGCCATATTTCTGGTGTAAATCGACCCACCAATGATTGCTGAAAACCGCAATACTTAGTATAATTCGTGATCTAGCCCCGCAATATCTCGTGGTCGCTCCCATTCGCGTGGTGACCGCGATTTCGCACCGTCAGGACCCACGAATTTGACCGACGACAACCAAACGCCACCGCCCGACGAACCCGCCCCGCCGCCCGCCCCGCCGCCCGCTGATCCGCCGTCGGGTGGTGACGGAGGCGATGCCATCGTGCCCATCGCGATCGAGACGGAGATGCGGCGCTCGTACCTGGATTACGCCATGAGCGTGATCGTCAGCCGGGCCATTCCTGATGCCCGTGACGGCCTGAAGCCGGTACACCGTCGGATCCTCTTTTCCATGCATGAAGCCGGCTATACCTCGGACAAGCCGTACCGCAAATCGGCCCGCGTCGTGGGCGATGTCATGGGCCGATATCACCCGCACGGCGATCAGGCGATTTACGATGCCATGGTCCGCATGGCGCAAAAATTTGCCATGCGGCTGCCGCTATTGGACGGGCAGGGCAATTTCGGTTCCATGGACGGTGATCGCGCCGCCGCCATGCGCTATACCGAGGTCCGCATGGACAAGCCGGCGGAGATGCTGCTGGCGGATATCGACAAGGATACCGTCGATTTTCAGGATAACTATGACGGTTCGGCATCCGAGCCGGTGGTCCTGCCGGCGATGTTTCCCAATCTGCTGGTCAATGGCGCCGGCGGCATTGCCGTGGGCATGGCGACCAATATTCCACCCCATAATCTGGGCGAGGTTATTGACGGCTGTTGCGCCTATCTCGATGACCGGAATATCACGGTTGATGGTCTGATGGAGCATGTCCACGGGCCTGATTTTCCCACCGGCGGGCTCATTCTGGGACGGACTGGCATCCTCTCGGCATTTCGGACGGGCCGCGGCTCGGTTGTCATGCGGGGGCGGACGGCCGTGGAAACCATCCGTAAGGACCGGGAAGCTATTATTGTCACGGAAGTGCCCTACCAGGTGAACAAAGCCGGCATGATCGAAAAAATAGCCGAAGCCGTGCGCGCCAAGCGGATCGAGGGGATCTCCGATCTGCGCGATGAAAGTGACCGCACGGGTGTTCGCGTGGTGATCGAACTGAAGCGTGATGCCATGGCGGATGTGGTGTTGAACCAATTATTCCGCTTCTCGCCGCTGCAGACTTCGTTCGGCGTCAACAGCCTGGCTTTGAACCGGGGCCGGCCGGAATTAATGAACCTGGCCCAGATGATCGGCGCGTTCGTCGATTCGCGTGAGGTCGTGGTCACGCGGCGCACTAAATATTTACTGGGCAAGGCGCGGGAGCGGGCCCATATCCTGGCCGGCCTGGCCATCGCGGTGGCCAACATTGATGCCATTATTGCCTTGATCCGTTCAGCCCCGGATCCCGCCACGGCCCGGGCCCAGTTGATGGAGCGCGACTGGCCGGCGACGGAGGTCGAGGCCATGATCCAGTTAATCGATGAGCCGGGCCGCCGGGTCGTCGACGGTGTCTATCGCCTGAGCGAAATTCAAGCCCGCGCCATTCTGGATTTGCGTTTGCAGCGTTTGACCGCATTGGGGCGCGACGAGGTCGGCACGGAATTGCGTGAACTGGGCGAAAAAATCCTCGATTACCTCGATATCCTGCGCTCCGACGATCGCCTGAAAAGCATCATCCGTGAAGAACTGCTGGATATGAAGGAACGTTTCGCCACGCCACGGCGGAGCGAAATCGTCGAGGCGGAAGCGGATCAGGAAGACGAGGACCTGATCCAGCGCGAGGACATGGTGGTGACCGTCTCGCACAACGGCTATGTCAAACGGGTGCCCTTATCGACCTATCGGCCGCAGCGCCGTGGCGGCAAGGGGCGCCAGGGTATGGCGACACGGGACGAGGATTTCGTCAGCCAGCTGTTCGTGGCCAATACTCACACGCCCATGCTGTTCTTCTCATCCACGGGCAAGGTCTATCTGTTGAAGGTTTTCCGCCTGCCCATGGCCGCGCCCCAGGCGCGCGGCAAGGCCATGGTAAACCTGTTCCCGCTGGAAGATGGAGAGACCATTCACACGGTTCTGCCCCTGCCGGAGGACGAGGCGGAATGGGCCGACCGCTATG
>JABIRL010000213.1 GCA_018667855.1 Rhodospirillaceae bacterium | reverse complement strand
GGCGGGCGGACTATAGCCCCGCCGTGGTAGATTGCAAACGCAAATGCTTTGTAACAGATAGTCACGTCAATTACAGCGCGCAACCATGAATTCAGACCGTTGACCACGGGGGCGGCGAAGACTAGGTTCCGGCCCACTTTTGAATAACAAGGCCCGCAGCCCCCATGTCCGCTTCCAAATCCGAAAATACCGCCCTTCTGGTCCCGTTGTTGGGGCGAATAGCCGACGCCCTGGACCGTCTGTCACCGCCCCGCGTCGAAGCGGTCGATCTGGAAGGCGCCGATGCCTTCGTCTGGCATGCGGACGAAGGCCATTTGGAACCGATTGCCGAAGTCAGCCGGATCGAGCTGCATTTGCTGCACGGCATCCAGTCCCAGTGCGATACCCTGTCCGAGAACACCCGCCGTTTCGCTGCCGGCCTGCCGGCCAACAACGCTCTGTTGTGGGGCGCGCGCGGCGCCGGTAAAAGCAGCCTGGTGAAAGCCATCCACGGCGCCATCGTCACCGCCAATCCGGGCACCCTGAAACTTGTAGAAATCCATCGCGAAGATATCCCTTCCCTGCCCCGATTGCTGAAGCTGTTGCGTCACGGGGGCCATCGGTATGTGCTGTTTTGCGACGATCTGTCGTTCGACAACGACGATGCGTCGTATAAATCCCTCAAGGCGGTGCTGGAAGGCGGGATCGAAGGCCGACCCGGTAACGTGATTTTCTACGCCACATCGAACCGCCGGCATCTGATGCCCAGGGACATGATGGAAAACGAACGCTCCACGGCGATCAACCCATCGGAAGCGGTAGAGGAAAAGGTTTCGCTATCGGACAGATTTGGTCTGTGGCTGGGTTTCCACAATTGCAGCCAGGACGAATTCCTCGCCATGCTGGACGGCTATTGCAAGCATTTTGGCCTCTCCATCAGCAGCGAAGATCTGCGGGCCCAGGCCATCGAATGGTCCATGACCCGCGGCGCCCGCAACGGCCGGGTGGCCTGGCAGTTCATCCAAGATCTGGCCGGCCGCATGGGTGTTCGGATCGATTGAAGCCTGTCGAGAGGCCAGATGACGGACCGGATTGACGGCGCGGCGGCCCTTGCGGATTTCAAAATGCAACTGTGGCCGGTTGATATTGCCGGTGCTGCCGGACTTAGCTATCTGTTGACCCCGGCGCACCACATCACCCAGCTTTACATTCAGCACCTGATTATGGCCATAGGCGGTGACCCAGCCGCCGCGATGGCGCAGCAACAATAAATTGCCGAAGCCACGCAATTCGTTGCCTGCATAGACCACGACACCATTATCAGCCGCCCGTACGCTGGTACCGGCCTTGACGGCAATGTTGATACCATCGTTGTGCAGGCCATTGGGCTTGCCCCCGAAGCGAGAGATGACACGGCCCCGCACGGGCCAGGCGAACCGACTGCCGCCCCGCTTCGGCGGTGGTTTGATAATTGTCTTGCGAAGGCTGGGTTTTTGTCGCGGCCTGGGCACGGCGTCGGGCTGACTCGTGTCCAGGGCTATTGATTTGGGTGGGGCTTCACTCGCGGGCAGCCGCAGTTTCTGCCCCGGCCGGATCACGTAAGGCGGCGGCACCCGATTTTCCCGCGCCAGGGCATAGGGGGAAACCCGGTATTGCCGGGAGATGCCATAGAGGGTCTGCCCTGCCGTGACCCGGTGGTAGCGTATGCCGGGAATGCGCAAACGCTGTCCGCGGGTTAGCCGATAGGGCGGGGAGAGATCATTGGCCGTGATCAAATCCCGCAGGGCGACACCGGATCGACGGGCCACGGCATAGAGGGTTTCATCCGCTCCGACCATGTATTCACCTGGGCCGATCATGCTCGCGGACAGCGCCCGTTTGGCTACCTGCCGCGACACGGCCTCTCGCGATACACTGACCTTGGAGTCATAGACCACAGGTGCCGGTAACTTGCGCGCGCAGCCTGCCAGCAGGCCCAGCCCGGCCAGCAAAATGATTGTATTCCCGATGCACCGCGACATCACAAGACGATACCCGCTCCACAACCCATTGATCAACGCATGTTACAGCATTGCGATGGCGATCATGCCCGTCCGGGAGGCAAACCGGCGACCAGTGGCACGAAGCGTACGTCCAGCAGCCTCTCCTCCTTGAAACCACTGGCTTGCCGAGTAACCCGGATCAAGGCCTGTTCACCCGACAACCCTACGGGAACCACCATGATGCCGCCCTGGTCCAACTGATCCACCAGCACCGACGGCATGGAGGGGGCAGCGGCAGTGACCATGATGCGGGCGAAGGGTGCCAGTTCCGGCCAGCCCTTGGCGCCATCGGCCAGCCGGGTGGTGATGTTGTGCAGTTTCAAGGCCTCGAAACAGCCCTCCGCCTGGGCCAGCAGACTACGATAGCGCTCCATGGTGCAAACACGGCGGCACAACTGCGCCAAAACAGCGGCCTGATAACCTGAACCGGTACCGATCTCCAGCACCCGGTCCCGCTCGCCCAGACAAAGCGCCTGGGTCATATAGGCAACGATGAAGGGCTGGCTGATTGTCTGGCCCTGGCTGATGGGCAGGGGGATGTTATCATAGGCTTCCGAACGCAGGGCCTCGGCCACGAACAATTCCCGGGGCACCCGCTCCACGGCACTCAGGACCCTTTTATCGGTGATACCCTGCTTTCGCAGTTCCATGATGAGGCGGATCTTAGGCGCCTCATAACTCATGTGGCGAAGGAGTCCTTGAGTTTCTTCAGGGCCCTGTTTTCCGTCAGATCCAAATGCAACGGCGTGATGGCGATGCGCCCTTGTTCGGTCGCGGCGAGATCCGTGCCGGCCTTCGGTGCACCCTGTATGGGACGAAATCCGATCCAGTAGTAGGGTCGCTCGCGCGCATCAATGCGCTCCTCGATATTCAGCGCGGTAAAATCACGCCGCCCCTGGCGCACGATTTCCACACCTTTCACATCGCCTGGCAGAACATCGGGGAAATTGACGTTCATCAGGACATCCTTGGACCAGCCCAGCGCCACCAGCCGGCGGATGATATCGCCGGCGTGTTTTTCCGCCGTGGGCCAATGCATCACCTTGCGGTTAGCGAATGACTGGCTCAAGGCAATGGAGGGCACGCCCACCAATGTTCCTTCCATGGCGGCAGCGATGGTTCCGGAATAGGTCACGTCCTCGCCCATATTGGCACCACGGTTGACACCGGAGAGCAACAGATCGGGCCGCTTGTCCGCCATGACCTGGTTCAGCGCCATCATGACGCAGTCCGTCGGCGTACCTTGGACGGCGAATTTTCTGGCCGATATCTTGCGCAGCCGCAATGGTGCGGTCAGGGTCAGGGAATGCGACGCACCGCTATGTTCCGACTCGGGTGCCACCACCCAGACGTCGTCCGACAGCGCACGGGCAATACGTTGCAGCACTTTCATACCTGGGGCATCAATGCCGTCATCGTTGGTAAGCAATATACGGGTACGCCGCAGATTGGCGAGTTTTGGGGCCATGGTCAGCCGATCCTCGTTCGTCCACTTAAATAGGGTTGCAGGGCCGCGGGAATAGCAAAGCCGCCGCCCTCCAGTTGATAGTTCTCCATCACCGCGATCATGGTCCGGCCCACGGCCAGACCGGAGCCGTTCAGGGTATGGACGAATTCCGTGCCCTTACCCTTGCTTGGTTTGAACCGCGCGCTCATGCGCCGGGCCTGAAAATCACCGCAGTTGGAACAGGAGGAGATCTCCCGATAGTTGTCCTGGCCCGGCATCCAGGCTTCAATATCGTAGGTACGCCGGGCCGAAAACCCCATATCGCCGCTACTCAACAGCATCACCCGATATGGTATTTCAAGACGCTTTAGAATGTTTTCCGCACAGCCGGTCATACGGTCAAGCTCTTCGCCCGACTGGTCGGGATGGCTGATGGAAACCATTTCCACTTTATAGAATTGATGTTGGCGCAAAATACCCCGGGTATCGCGGCCCGCCGCGCCGGCTTCCGAGCGGAAACAGGGAGTATGGGCAATATATCGCAAGGGCAATTCACCCTCGCCCAACACGCCGTCACGGACCAGATTGGTCAGCACCATCTCGGCCGTGGGAATCAGATAGAAGCCATCCGTGGTTTTGAACAGATCTTCTTCGAACTTCGGCAAATTACCCGTACCGAAGGCCGTGTGCTCACGCACCAACAGAGGTACGGAAGTTTCCTCATAGCCGAATTCATCCGCATGCATATCCAGCATGAAGGCCGCCAAGGCCCGCTCCAACCGGGCCAGGGCGCCGCGTAATACGACGAAACGGGAGCCGGAGATTTTCGAGGCCGCCTCGAAATCCATCAGCCCCAGTTCCTCGCCGATATCGAAATGCTCCCGCGGGGCAAAATCAAATGACGTGGGTTCGCCAAATCGGCGCACCTCTATGTTGGCGTCCTCGTCCGGGCCGATGGGCACATCGTCCTCGGGCCGGTTCGGCAGGCCCGATAAGGAGTCCCGCAAGTCCTGGGACATCTCTTTGTCAGCTTCCTCCCGATCCTGTAACTCGCCCTTTATTTGGCTGACTTCCGCGATAAGATCATCGGCGTCTTCGCCCTTGGATTTTTTTTGGCCGATCATTTTTGACGCAGTATTGCTACTGTTTTGCAGCTCCTGCAACTTTGTCCGGTTGGCCCGGGCCTTTTCGTCCCTGGACAGAATATCATCGGCCAACGGCGCAAGCCCGCGGGCGGCCAGACCGGCATCAAAAGCATCCGGGTTTTCACGAATCCAGCGCAGATCGTACATGGCGGGGTGTCTCTAGGTTAGCCTATTGGAGGAGCGCGCATTGTATACGCCCAAGGCCCCCTGTCGTCCAGGGCCCGGCGGCGCATGGATGTATTGCGCTAAGGTTTATAGCCAACGGCGCCGCGGAAATCAGCCCCTGTCACCGTGGCGCCGCGAAAATCGGCGCCGGTCAGGTCGGTATCCAGAAAGACCGCCTCGGTCAAATTCGCATCTCGAAAATCCGCTTTGCGTAAGTTGGCGCGCTCTAGATTCGCATTGCTCATATCCGCAAACTTCAGATTGGTACCGCGCATATCCGCATTACTCAAATTGGTTGGCCATTCCGCTTCCAGACCTCCGGCGATCCGCATACGGTTCATCCGGGCATGAGACAAATTGGCTCCACGCAAATTCGTCCCCACCAATTGCGCGCCGCGAAGGTCCGCGTCGCTGCAATTCACTCTGTTCATCAAGGCGCCGGCCAATTGCGCCATGGACAGACTGGAACCTGTCATATTGATCCCCGTCAGGGTCGCTTTTTCCATTTTCACGGCGGAAAGCTCAACCCCCCGCAAGGGCACGCCCGTCAGATCGACGCCACTCATATCCGCCTGGGTACCTTCGCTGCCCAGTGTGCGAACCCATATGGAATGCTGATGCAATATGTCGGATATGGTTCCCCCCGTCTCGGACAGGGACGGTGCGACAACCGCGCCACTCAGCTGTTCTTCCACCATGTCGGATCTTTTGAACAACGATGCGGTAAGATCCGCGCCGCTGAAATTCGCACCGTCCATGGTTGCCCCCAAAAGTACCGCGCCTTGCAGGACACAGCCGCCGAGGTTGGCGCCGCTCAAGTCCGCGCCACTTAGATCCGCGCTGGTCAAATTGGATTCCGCCAGGTTGGCCTTGGCCAGATTGGCGTTGCGCAAATTGGCGCCGCTCAGGTCCGTGCGTGGACCAATGGCGCCCCCCAGCCGAGCGCCTTGCAAATTAGCCCGTGCTAACACGGCTTCATCGATCCGGCTCATACCGTCGCCAACCGGCTCATAGCCGCCATTGTCGCTTTGCACGAACAAGCGGCCGTCGCGAATGTCCGCCTCGGACAGATTAGCGCCTTCCAAATTGGCCCGGCGTAGGGTGATGCCCCTCAAGTCACTTTTCGACAGATCGGCGCCACGCAAATCAGCGCCCTCGAGGTTCGCCGCAAATAGTGAAATACCAACCATGGATGCCTGAAAAAATATGCAGCGACGCAGATCGGTACCCGCCAGTTCGGCCCAGGATACATCACGTTTCGCGAAAATGAGCTCAGCGGCGTCATGCAGCTTCAAGATCAAACGCTCACCACCGTGAACGCCCCTTAGAAACTGGCGATGGGCCACCAATTTATCCTGCAACGCGTTTTGATTAATGCGCAGCGCCATACAAACTCCGTCGGCCAATCGCCCTATCCTGCATCATGATGCAGGACTGTTAACAAAATCATACGAACGGCGGCCTATGACTTAAACTTGTACGGCGTCGGACTGGGCTTCCGGTGCGGCTTTCGTAAACGCCTGAAGCGATTGGCAGGCGGCATCAATACTCTGTAAAATTGGATATAAATCCAAATTTACATCAAATCGGCGGGCATTGTAAAGCTGAGGTACCAGACATAGATCGGCCAGGCTGGGCTGATCGCCATGGCAGAACCGTCCCGTCGCAGGATGAGAGGCAACAAGACCTTCCAGCCCTTCGAGGCCCTGATTAACCCAATGACGGTACCAGGTCAGCCGCCCCTCATCCGAGACACCCATTTCATTAGTCAGAAAATTCAGCACTTTCAAATTATCGATGGGATGGATATCGCAGGCTACGACCTGGGCCAGTTGCCGCACCCGGGCCCGGCCCGCGGGATCGGATGGTAATAAAGGCGGTTCCGGATGGGTTTCATCAAGATATTCCAAAATCGCAAGCGATTGGCTTAGACAGACATCACCATCGATCAAGGTCGGGACCAAACCTTGCGGATTCAAGGTCAAATAATCATCGCCGCGCTGCTCCAGACGTTGCAGATGAACAAATTCCTCCTCTACCTCAAGGTTTTTCAGATTCAAGCCGATGCGTACCCGATAGGCCGCCGAGGACCGCCAATAGCCGTAAAGTTTCATCGCTCGTTTCCTAACCCAGGACCGAAAAGCTGCTATCGGGATTGATCTCCCGATTGCGGGAGAAGAAGCCAATATTGGCTTGGCGCTTGGTATAAACATAATCAAACTGCACCGGATCGGTGTCGTGATCATGACCGTCCTGACAACGGATGATCAATTCAGCCATCATGGCGCCCGCTACCGGGGCATTCTTGAACTGATTACCGGAGGTGCCTACGGCCATATAAAATCCCGGCAGGTCGGACCGGTCATAGATGGGGATCCAGTCATCGGTGACGTCATAAAGGGAAACTACCCCTGTCGCCTGGTTGGGAATTTGCAGGCTGGGCACCCGCTGTCCGGCGCGCAGGGCCTGGGTCTGCCATTGGTCGGTGAATTCGGTGTTGTAGTCATCGGGGTCGACCCATTCCCGACCGTCGCATTCCGGGTCCTCGCTGCCATACAGAATATGATTGCCCGTCTCGGGCCGGCTGTAACAGGCAATGTCGCTGTCGGACGTTACCGGCCCGTGGGCCATATAGTCGAAACCCGGGGGCGAAGGCACATGGACCACTTCCTGGCGCAGGGCGCGGGTCTTGATTTTCATGCCATCGGCGACGCCGGCAAGCTGATTGATCTTGGCGGAATGGGGGCCGGCGACGTTGACGACCACGGGCGCGTCGATCTCGTCGCCATTGGCCAGGGTGATACCGCAAGCCCTACCGCCCGAGCGGCGGATGGCCGTGACATCCGCGTTGAACAGAAATTTCGCACCGGCTGCTTCCGCCGCCATCTGGACATTATGAGTGGCCAGTTGCGGATCGGTAATATAGCCGGCCTGGGGCGTGAAGACGGCACCCGACATGGAGGGGCCCGTCGCCTCGCCAAAGCCGGGATCGTCCATCCGCTTGGCCGGCGCGAAACTGCGCAGATCATAGATCGGCAGGCGTTTCATGATGGTATCGTTATCCCAGTCTTCCCAGGCAATATTCAGGGCATCCAGATTGGCGCAGATAGAGGCCATGTGGCCATTCAATTCGGTCTTCATGATGGCACAGCCGACTTCCTCGAACCGGGCCAGGCCGCGCTCGTCCTCCACGCTCAGGTGCGCGGCCCAATGGCGCCAATACTGATAGCCTTCAAAGGCCAGGGCGGTGCCGTCCAGGGTGGAATAATGGCTGCGGATGATGGCGCATGATGCGGACGTAGAACCGTAGCCCGCGGCGGGCAGCCGATCCACATTCAAGGTACGCCAGCCGCGCCGCGCCAGCTCCAGACCGACTGAAGCACCGATAATCCCGGCACCAATTATGATCGCGTCGAATTTTCCCGCCATGCCTATCCCGCTCCCTTGAAGTACCATTTTAATTCAGCGTTAATCATAATCACATACAGAAGAGACGTCTGCCGCGCAAAAGCGAGGAAAGCATGGACCAGATCGACACGATGGTGCGCACATTCGCCGATATCAGCCCCTGGCAGGGCGAGGTGCCAGATGGCTGCTTCCCTAATTTTCTGGGTGTCATGACGGAACAGCTTTTTGTCGAGGACTATGCCCCCTCCAATCATCTGCTTTCCGTCAACGGCGCGGCCAATTTGACGCCGGCGCCAACCTTTGATGACGGCGAAGTATTCTTTGAACAAGCCGCAATTCATAAGGCTGTCATGGAAGCACGGGACAAATTCGTCATGTTCGAACTGGGCGGCGGCTATGCGGCCCGTACGGTAGATGCCCATGCCGCCCTGCAACAACACAATCCCATGCCCAACAAATTCGTCGTGGTGGAGGCCGAGCCGACCCATTTTGAGTGGGCCCTGCGCCATATGCAGACCAACGGCATGGACCCGGAAGATCACTGGATGATCAATGCCCTGGTTGGCACGGATAATGAGCCCAAGATTTTTTTGCTGGGCGAAGGCTTTTACGGCAACAGCATCGTGTCACAAAATGACATTGAACAAATGATCACCAATCTGCGTGGCGATTTGACCCCCGCCGATGTTCTGCGGCGGCTTATGCTGACCGCGCGCTGTGGTGTCCAACAGCCTTATAATATGGAAGATGGCACCCGCCATTTCGATTTCGGCTTCGTCTCAAGCGTGCCCTTGAAAGACATCCTGCAGCCGTTCGATTACGTAGATTTGATGGATGTCGACATCCAAGGCGCGGAAAGATTCGTCTTGCCCGGTTCCATGGCCGCCATCAACAAGAAAGTTAGACGCATCCACCTGGCCACCCACGGTGACGACCTGCATAAGGACATGTGGGATCTGTTTTTTGAGCACGGCTGGATGTGCGAAACGGACTTCGCTCCGGATTCTCACCATCAGTCACCTTTGGGCAGCTTCAAGAACAATGACGGAATTCTGGATTTGCTGAATCTCTCCCTGGCATAGGCCTAAACCGAATTCTTGCGAAGCCGGAAGCACCAACCTCAAGAAGAACATTTGTGTTGCTGCAACCGATCCGTCCGACCCATAATTCTTATTTCAAATCGCGATCGATACGGCAAAGGTTCAATTGACGGATTTCACCTTGCCGGAGCATCGGTGCATGTATCAATTCTGGCTGGACAATCTCGACGGCGAAGAGCTGCCGTCTTATAGAGCCATCGACCCCCTCGCCTTTTGGCCGGCAGTGGGATTTGTCCATGTGGTTCAGCCCAACGATGCGGGCGACGATATCATGTACCGCCTTTTCGCGACCGGCGTCTCGGAAATCGGCGGCTTGGACATGACCGGCAAATGGTTCAGTGAAAGCCCGGTGGCCAGCTGGCAATTCTATCGCCGCCAGCTCGCGGCCTGCAGTACCCTGCGGATGCCGATCTATTCGGAAAACAACGCCGACTACCGGATATCAACCTTGATCAAATGGTGCCGATTGCTGCTGCCCATGGTGGATGATCATGGCCGGGTCAACCGTATCCTCATTCCGAACGTACCGTTAGACCGGCGGCCCGACGCTTGATCGCCCCTCAACGGATCATGACCGCCACATATACCAGGCATGGCTGCGGTCCAGGCGGATACACCATCCGGGGGGCACCAGAATGGTCGTGGTTTCTTCCTCGATCACGGCCGGGCCTTCTATTTCACTTTCAAAGGCGATCTTGGCGCCGTCATAGACGACCAGATCAACCAGTTGCCCCGGCGCGAAGCTGGCGGAGCGACGCTGACGAATGGCGGCATCGGGATCAAGGTCGCCCGTAATCGGCATGGTGATATCCGATAGTTCCCGTTCACGCTGGCCAAAGGCGACCACGCCCAGGCCCATTAATTCCCGCTCGCAATCCGGGTCGGCGAAGGTAAAGGCGCGTTCGTGTTCCCGATCGAACAGAGTTTCAGTTGCCGTCATGCCGTCAGTGAAATTCTCATCATCCTGTAGGCTCAGCGTCAGGACACCCAATTCGCCCAGGTAGCGCACGTCCATGGTGCGTTGCAGGCGCATTTGCCCGGGCGCAAAGCCCTCTTCGGCCAGATCGGCGCGGGCGGCTGTCATCATGTCCTCAAAATGGCCATTGATGGTTGCTGGATCGCAGTGGCTGAAACGGGCGGCGTGGTTGCGGCTGTAGTCGTGGCGCACATCGGCGATGGCGGCACCGAAGGAACACAGCAACGAGGCAACGCGGGGCACGATAATCCTGTCCACGTCGAGACTCTCGGCAATTTTGGCCGCATGGGCAGCACTGCATCCACCGCCGCAAACGAAGGCGAAATCGCGCAGATCGTGGCCTTGTTCGGTTGAAATCTGCCGCACCGCATTAGCCATGTTTTCGTTCACCAGGGTATATACGGCAAAGGCGGCTTCAAGAACGTCCACCCCCAGGGGCCGGGCAATGTTCCGATTAATAGCCGCGACGGCCAGATCGCCATCAATCGTCATGGCCCCGCCCAGCAATTCCGTATGGGAGAAGTAGCCCAGGGCCACGTTGGCATCCGTCACGGTTGCCGCCTCGCCGCCCCTGTCATAACAGGCAGGTCCCGGCCAGGCCTCGGCACTTTGCGGACCAACCTGCAACAGACCGCTGTCATCGATCCAGGCGATAGATCCCCCACCCGCGCCCAAGGTGCGCACATTGACCATGGGCACCGCGACGCGATAGCGGTGCACATCCACGTTCTTGGCGGTATCGATACGACCCTGATGCACCAGTGAGGCATCCAGCGAGGTACCACCCATATCAAGGGTGATGACGTTTTCGGTATCGAACAGCCGGCCGAAAAAGCGCCCAGCCGCCGGGCCGGCCGCCGGCCCCGAATCCAAGGCCAGCACCGGGCGCTCCCGCAGACCGGCGCCCGACGTGGTGCCGCCGTTGCATTGGATGTAACGAATGGCGCGATGGAAACCGACCTCGGTAAGATTGGATTCCAGCCGGCCGACGTAATCCCGCAGCCGGCCGGCCAAAGCGGCACACAACGCCGTGGTGCTGAAACGCGGGTATTCGCGCAGTTGCGGCGACACGACCGATGACAGGAAGACCGGCACGTCCGGCATCTCTTCGGCCAGGATATCCCTGATGCGTTCTTCATGCACGGGATTGACGATGGACCACAAAAGGCAGACCGCCACCGCTTCGACGCCCTGGGCGCGAAAGGTCACCGCCGCGGCCCGCACCTGATCCTCGTCCAGAACCTGGAGGACTTCGCCCTCTTTGTTGATACGCTCGTCTACGGGCAGGCGCAGATGCCGGGGCACCAGTGGCGTGGGCGGCGGCTGTATATAATCGTAGCGTCTCTCTTTCAGGCCTTCGCGCAGTTCCAAAATGTCGCGGAAACCGGAAGTACAGAGCATACCCGTGCGCGCCAACCGCCCCTGGATCAGGGCATTGGTTGCAATGGTGGTGCCGTGAACGATCAGGTCAATTTGATCCAAGAGCGCCGAAACATCGCCGCTGCCCTGAGCCACCAAGTCGTTGAGGCCGGCATGGATCACCCCGGCCAGATCCTCCGGATCGGACGAGACCTTGGCGAGACGTAATTCACCGCTTTCCGACAGCAAGACAAAATCGGTGAAAGTGCCACCGATATCGATACCCAAACGATGATTCATTTGTTCCGCAACCCGTCCGTGGCGTCCTGATCAACCGTCAATTCATCGGGATCGACGACGACGCCATAGTCCAGGGCCGCGCCTTCGATGGAGACATAGCCGTTGACGACATCACTGCGCACCGCATCGATATCCCGGGCAAAGGCATCGCCGACGCCGCCGCCGCCCGGCGGACACATCTCCAACCGGCCGCCGCGCTGGGAATGCAGGCGCGAGGCGCCACCCGATTTTCGCACACCGCCGTCGGGATCAATGGCATTGCGCTGGCCCAGCTTGGGTTCCAGCATGGTCGATTTCGCGCCCTGTACGCCAAGGGCGGGGAAAGTATCAATTGTGCCATGAAACCGCGCCGTCTGTTCGTGATCCAGGGGTTCCCACTCCGTATCCACGGCCAGCCCGCCGCGCCAACGGCCCGCGCCGCCTGAATCCATTCGATACTCCAAGCGGCTGACCAGAAACGGCATCTCGTACTCCAACAATTCCACCGGTTCCTTTAGAACCGCACCACCCGAATTTTCCGAACCGACGCCCGACCAGCCGTCAGCACCATGGGCCGCGCCGCCGCCGCCCGAGCTGCCGCCGTTTGGATGGAAATGGCCATAGAACTGTCCGGTTTCGGGATGAATGCCGGCCAGGACAATACTGGCCGCCGGGCCCCAGCCGGCGGTCTGGCGTTCATCATCGATGATCTTTGACAGGGCGTGGCGGACACTATCGACGATCTCGCAAAATGGCTGCGTGGTACAGCCCAGGGTGGGTGCCGGCGGCACCTGGGCATTGGTGATGGTGCCCAGGGGGCCGTAATCGATATCGAGGGCACGGTAGAGCCCGTCGTTGAAGGGTGGTTTCAGACCCAGGGCAATCGTTACCGCATGGCCCACCGCCGCATGGGTCGCGCCGAAGGGCGAGTTGCGCACTTCGCGCAATTGTTCCGGCGAACTGAGTTTAATGGACATCTCGTCGCCCGATACCTCGACCGTGGCGGAAATCTTCATATGGCCGTCGCCTTCGCGCGCCGACAGCCAGGATTCGCCCTCGCTGATACCGTCGGGCAGATCGGTGATGGCCGTGCGTACCCGGTGTTCCGTCATTTCATAGAGGGCTTCGATGCCGGCCTTGGTCACTTCGACGCCGTATTTTTCCGCCATGGCGCGCAGGCGCCGGCCGGCGATTTCCCCGGCCGCGATCATCGCCAGCATGTCGCTGTGCTGCTGCTGGGGAAAGCGGATGTTGTTGAAATACAGCCGCATGACGTCATCGCACGGCACACCGGCGGCAATGACCTTCAGGGGCGGGATGCGGATGCCCTCGCCATAGCTGTCCGACTGCGCCCGGCGCAGATCAGCCGGGGACGGGCCGCCGATATCCAGCCAATGGGCCCGGATCACGGCCCAGAACAGCAATTCATCGTCCACGAAGATGGGCCGCAGCAAGGCCACATCGTTCAGGTGCAGACCGCCGAAGGCCGGGTCATTGCACAGAAATGTGTCGCCCGGCGCGATATTGCCCTGGTATGCCTCCGCCACCGCGCGGCAAACAAAGGGGATGGAGCCAACATGCACGGGCAGTTCCGCGTCACCCTGAATCATTTGCCGGGATTGCCAGTCGCACAGTGTGCAGGAAAAATCCTTGGCCAGCTTGAACACCGGCGAGCGGGCGGTCCGGATCACCACTTGGGACATCTCATCCGTGATGGACGTCAGAGCCCCCTGCATGGTGGCCAGGGTGGTGATGTCCACCCTGTCCGCGGCAACCCTTTGTTGAACGTTCATTTTTGCTCCCTAACAACGCCAATAGCGCCATAATACAGCACATTCCAAGATATGGGGACATGGCCATGGCCGATCTGTTCGAAAATCCGTTGGGTCTGGATGGTTTTGAGTTCGTGGAGTTCGCCGCGCCCGACAAGGGAATCCTGGAAGGGGTATTCACCGCCCTGGGCTTCGCGGAAGTGGCACGGCACCGCTCCAAGGACGTTACGCTGTACCGCCAGGGCGGCATTAACTTCATCATCAACCGGGAGGCGGGCAGTCCGGCGCAGTTCTTTGCCGAGGAACATGGTCCCTCGGCCTGCGGTATGGCATTCCGGGTCACGGATTCCCATCAGGCCTACGCCCTGGCACTGGAGCGGGGCGCGCAACCCGTCGAGATGCCCACCGGGCCCATGGAATTGAAACTGCCCGCCATCAAAGGTATAGGCGGCGCTCCCATCTATCTGATCGACCGCTACGACGACGACGCCAGTCTGTACGACATCGACTTCCGATACCTTGACGGCGCGGACCGAAACCCAACCGGCTGCGGCCTTCTGCAAATCGATCATCTGACCCACAACGTTTATCGCGGGCGCATGGATCATTGGGCGGCATTCTATGAACGCTTTTTCAATTTCCGAGAATTCCGTTATTTCGACATCAAGGGCGAATACACCGGCCTGCACTCCAAGGCCATGACCGCGCCCGATGGCCGTATCCGCATTCCCCTGAATGAAGAATCATCGAAAGGTGCCGGCCAGATCGAGGAATTTCTGATGCAGTTCAATGGCGAGGGCATCCAGCATATCGCCCTCTCCACAACCGATTTCTTCGCCACCTTCGATCAGTTGCGCGCCAACGGCCTGGCCTTCATGGATCCGCCGCCGGATACCTACTACGACATGTTGTCAGACCGCCTGCCCGGCCATGGCGAGGACGTGGATGCCCTGCGCCAGCGGGGCATTCTGCTGGACGGCAGTACCCAAGATGACGACCCCCGCCTGCTGCTGCAAATCTTCACCCAGACCCTGCTGGGCCCGGTGTTTTTCGAGATCATCCAACGCAAGGGTGACGAAGGCTTCGGCGAGGGTAATTTCCAGGCTTTGTTTGAATCCATCGAACGGGATCAAATCAAGCGTGGCGTGCTGGATGACGAGGGATAGCGGCGCGCGGCATCCCGCCCGCCAATATCATTGCGGTTTAGAGAAGCCGCTGGCCTGGATATTGTTGCCTAAACTAAGGAGTGAATGAATATGACCTTTTCAATTCTCGGCCATTGCCGCGACAGCGGACAAATTGGCCTGGCCCTGACTTCCGTGACCATGGGTGTGGGCGGCATTTCACCCTGCTATGGCTATGGTGGTGATATCGTCGTCGTCCAGGCCAAGGGCAACCCCCGCGCCGCCATCGCCGGCGTGCGATCGTTGGACGCCGGCCACTCGCTGGAAGACACCCTGCATGCCGTGATCGCAGCGGACAATCATGTGGAATACCGCCAAATCGCCATCATGCGCCGAGACGGCGCCATGATCGCGCGCACGGGCCGGGACAACCAACCCTGGGCGGGCGAGAAAGAAGGCCGGGATTGCCTGGCCTTCGGCAATGTCTTGAAAGGCCCGGAAGTCGTCGCGGCCATGGCCGATGCCTTCGATGGGAGCGCCGGCGCGGCCCTGGCCGCACGTTTGATCACGGCCTTGGAGGCCGGTCGCGACGCGGGCGGCCAAAGGTCGGCCGATGGCCGCCATTTCAGCGAGCGGGGCGCGGCGGTCAAGGTCATTGGCGCCCCCGAACTGCCAGAGGTACCCCTGCTTGATCTGCGGGTTGATTTGAAATTCGATGCCGTCAGCGAATTGCGCCGGGTTTACGAGGTTTACGAACCCATGATCGCGCTGCGGGCCTTAAGAGCCGCTCATCCCGACCGCACGCCTGTCCTGTGGGACTGGGAGCACGAAAACATGTCCGCCAAGCCGCCGCCCGATATGTTTTATGAAGACTAAGACCTTAATAAACACGCACCTGCGCGGTCGTCTTTAAGACCACCCGTTTCCGGCCGCCTGTTGTTCTCAGGAGCTGATATTCTCCCCTGTAGGTGCCGGCGGGCCAGGCACCGCGAGCGCGCTTTCCGCTATAGCTGAACCAGCGCGCCTTGTGCTCCTTTGCCGGGCGACCCTGGTGCCGGGCCATGACTTTGCCGTCCGGCGCAATGATCGAATGGACTTCTTCGTCACCTGGTTGGAGACCGAAGATCAGGACCCAGAACAGCAGTTTGTCGGCGCTGCGGTCAAGGCGATCATTTCGGTGCCGGCCCGATACGACCTGGCGCAGCTTCGGTGTTTGATCCGTGAAGCCGGCGGCCAGAATACCGCTGGGACGATAGGCAAGATCGACCAGCGCTTCGGGCCGCCACATAGGCCTCCCGATGACACCGCAGCCTGGCTTTGCCCTGGCGCCGAGAAACGGATCAACCACCTTGCCCCGGAGCCTCAGGCTCATATGCAGATGGGGAAACTCGGTTTTGCCCGTAAGTCCGATCAAACCCAATGCCTGATGACGGTTGACCTGATCGCCTTTCCGCACCCGGACGCTGCCCAACCGCATATGGCAATATTGCGTCTGCCAGCCGTCGCCATGGTCAATGACGACGCCGTTGCCGCATTCGCGCCCCTTGTTCTTTTTCCGGTCATAGGCGCCCGGCGCATGGTCGCGAACATTATTCCGCACCCCCAGAACCTTACCGGGCGCGGCCGCCAAGACCCGGACGCCACGATCAAGCCAACTGGCATCGGGCAGTCGAAAATCGGTACCCTTATGGCCGTCGTAGGAAAGACGGCCGCAACTGTAATCCTGGACGCCGGGGCCAGGGTCCCTATCGACGTAATTCTGGATCATGCAGACAGTGCCGACCCGGCAGTCAACGGGCAGGGAAAGTTGAATGTCCCGCGCCATCGCGACGCCAGAATTACAGCCTAGGAACAGCGCGCTCGCTAGGGCGATCCCTCGAATGATTTTTTGCCGCATGAGCACACCTGGTACTGGATGAAACGTCGGCGTTGTCTGATCCTAGTGCAGTGACGATTAAAAGACAGTTTATCGCGGGCGTAGCGGAAAGAGACGCGGCCGGGTCAATGTCGTGCATGGATTCTACCGACGCTGGCAGCTACACTGCCGCCATGCCAGAAGGAACGCAACGTAGATTGACGACCATCGTCGCCGCCGATATTGCCGGCTTCTCCCGTCTTATCGGAATTGACGAGGAAGGCACCCTTGCCGCCCAGCGCGGCCACCGCACGGAACTGATCGAGCCGCTGCTTGCCGAGTATCACGGGCGCATCGCCAATACGGCCGGCGACAGTTTTCTGTTTGAATTCGCCAGTGCGGTTGAAGCCGTACGCTGTGCCGTGGCCGTGCAGGAAGGCATGGTCACGCGCAATGGCGACATCCCGGACGAGAGTCGCATCGAATATCGTATCGGCATTAATGTGGGCGATGTCATCGCCGACGGAGACGATTTGCTGGGTGACGGCGTGAACATCGCGGCCCGACTGGAAGGCCTTGCCGATCCGGGATGCATCTATATGTCCCACACCGCCCGCGATCAAATCCGCGACCGCCTGGAAATCGAGCTTGAGGATCCGGGCGATATCGAGATCAAGAATATCACCCGCCCCGTGCGGGTCTGGCGTTGGTCATCGAATTCTGAACTTGTTTCCATCGTAAAGGAGGAAGCAGCCGAAGTAGAATTGTCACTGCCCGACAAACCGTCCATTGCCGTGTTGGCCTTCGACAACATGTCCGGCGACCCGGAACAGGAATATTTTTCCGACGGCATCACCGAGGACATCATCACCAGCCTGTCCAGAAATTCCGGTTTCTTCGTCATCGCCCGCAATTCTAGTTTTACCTACAAGGGCCGGGCCGTTGACGTAACCCAGGTCAGCCGCGAACTGGGCGTTCGTTACGTGCTTGAAGGCAGTGTGCGCAAGGCCGGCAATCGCATACGCATCACGGCACAATTAATCGACGGTATTAGCGGCGATCACATCTGGGCCGAAAAATACGACCGCGATCTGGACGACATTTTCGAACTGCAGGACGAAATCAGCCTCAACATTGTCTCGTCAATCGGTGTGCCAATATTTGCCAGTGAGGCGAAACGAACTCAGAAAAGGGCCATTTCGGATCTGAGCATATGGGACCTCCAAATACGCGCTATTCATCGCATGTACGGTTTCACATCCGATGACATCGTTGAATCCCGGCGATTAGGGGAGGAAATGCTGGAGCGCGACCCCAATAGTGCCTTCGCCATGGCTTGGATCGCGAATTGCCATTTTCATGAGTTCGCACTTGGATATGGAAGAAATACACGAAAAATGCTGGGGCAAGCGGTAGAGCTTATTCGGCAATCAATCGGTATCAACGAGGAAAATTCCATATCACACTGGATCAAAGGGAATCTTGATCTGTATTTTTTAAGCCGGCACGGTGTGGCAATCGGCGAGTTCGAGCGTAGCCTGGAGCTCAATCCCAACAACCACCTTGCGCATGGCTCTATGGGCGCGGCTCTGGCTTACTGTGGCAAGGCGGACGAAGGCATCGAGCATATTAAGATTTCAATGCGGGCCGATCCGCGTAATCCGGGAATGTTCTTTCGCTTCAATGCTCTGGCTCAGTGTCATTTTGTTGCCGGACGATATCAGCAGGCGCTGGAATGTTGCGAAAAAAGTCAGCTGCGTCGTAGCGATTCCCACGAAGCCATGATCCTGACGGCGGTATGTCAATCACAACTGGGGCACCTCGAAGCGGCGCAAGTATCACTGCAGGAATGGCGAGAAACCTATCCCAACATGACGATCGCCAGAATATACAAACCGCCATTTCAAAATGCCGGCGACCTTGACCGTTATCTCGACGGCCTGCGCCAGGCCGGCCTGCCGGAGTGACGGCGCCAGGATAATTGCCGGCAATAAACCCTGCCCGGCGATGAACGTTGACAAATTCCGGCAACGATCACAGATTGCCCGCAACGAAACCATCAAAACGAGGCCATCTAGTATGTCGGAAAACGATCAGGAATTATTCAATTTAGCCATGTCAGATGAATCACGGCCACTCATGTATGCCGTGAAGAAACACATTGACGAGAACGTCGCGCCCATCACGGAAGAGTTCTTTGCCTTGAATGAGGACAAGGAAGACCGCTGGACCTGGCATCCGCGCCAGATGGAGCTGCTGGACGGCGCCAAGGCGAAAGCCAAGGAATCCGGGTTGTGGAATTTCTTTCTGCCCGATGACGAAACCGGCCAGGGCCTGAACAATCTGGACTATGCCTATATCGCCGCCGAGTTGGGCAAATATGCCCTGGCGTCGGAAAGCTTGAACTGCAGCGCACCCGATACCGGCAACATGGAAGTGCTGGAACGTGTGGGCACGCCGGAGCAAAAGGACAAATGGCTGACGCCTTTGCTGAATGGAGAGATCCGCTCGGCCTATGCCATGACGGAACCGGGCGTGGCGTCTTCGGATGCGAAGAACGTAGCCACCAAGGCCGTGCTTGAGAACGGCGAATGGGTCATCAACGGTGAGAAATTTTATATTTCAGGTGCCGGCG
>JABIRL010000202.1 GCA_018667855.1 Rhodospirillaceae bacterium | reverse complement strand
CATTGACCGGAAAGCGGTCGATCAGTCGGTTGCTGGCCATGACCAGGGACGCCATGGCGAGGGTTGAGCGTACCATCGCGCGGGTCAACAAAATCGCACCACCGGCCAGGCCCATTGCCTGTGGGGCGAACTGCCCGTTTTGCTGTCATATCCGGCTCATGGTCAGTCCGCCCGAGATCCTGGCTGTCGCCGATCATCTCCGAAAATCCCTAGGCGAAGATGACCTCGCGAAGACAAAATTGCGGGTGGCAAATCTGGACCATCTGACCAGAGGACATGGCGAGGCCCGGCGCGAAGCCATGCGGTTGCCTTGTTCCATGCTGGTTGACGGCAGCTGCGCCATACACATCGTACGGCCATCCAGTTGCCGGGGGGTCGCCTCCGTGGATCGGGCGGCATGCGAGCGTGCTTATGCCACCCGCATGGCCGAACCGGTGCCCCAGGTTCGATTACAGGGCATGGCGGCGGACGGGATTGGCTACGGCCTGATCGCGGGCTTGCGGGACGGCGGTTACGAGTTGGAGAACCTGGAATTTAATGCCGGGCTTCATATCGCATTACAAAATTCTGACGCGGGCCGGCGTTGGCTGGATGGTGAGCCGGTATTCGAGCCGGCGACATGAGTCCGCGGTACGGGGAGCTGATCGTGGTTATCAGCCGGCCAGTAATTCGTCGATTTCGCTTTGATCCAAATTTGGCGTGTTGCCATGAATGATCGCGGCGGCGACATCGATCAACCGCTGCAGCAATCTTGAGGCCGTGGCGGCGGTGGCCGCGAGCTCTTCCGGACGGGTGCTTTCCAAGGCAGCTTCGATATTCTCTATATTTTTGAAGACGACTTTATTCATGCGCTCCACGGTTTCTTCGAATGGCTCGCGGAATTCCACCGGTGCATTTTCATAGGCCTCAATCGTCAAGGCACTATCTGACAGACCGCTGTCATTGAAGTGTTCGGCATAACTTTTGGGTTGCCATTCCTTGGCCTCTTCAAGGATATCAGGCATATCAGGTATCATCTCAAGTAACATCACTATCTCATTGAAATGATTTAGATAATCTGTTGCTAAAAATGTATTTCCATCAATGTTGGTATCCGTGATCCGAGCCTTCAATGATGCAATCGGATCGGAATTTTGTGACTCTTTTGATGTTATTTCCTGGCCCGCCATGGTCATCCGTCGGCTCCCGTCCTCAAATCAATGTCGCGTATACAGCGCCATCAATATTTCAACGATGGTGAGGCCAATTGGTTAATATTAAATTTCACGGCGTTAATGATTTGCGTTTTGAGCCGGCTTTTTGATCAAAAAGATGAGAGGCAGCACCAAAACAGAGGCGATCGCGGATAATAAAAAGACATCAAGGTATCCGATCATGGCGGCTTGGCGGGCAATCTCTGTCTCGACCAGGGCCAGGGAGCCGCTGCCGGAATTTGGTAACCAGGCGCCGTCAACGGACATAAGCGCCTTGTTGTAAGGATTTATGAATTCGCTCAACCCGGCCCGGGTTGTGCCGCTCATGCGGACCAGGACGGCCAGGGCAATGGCCAGCCCCATAGCACTGCCCACACTGCGGATCAGATTCCAGATTGATGAAGCCTCGGTGCGGTGACGGATATCCAGGGTCGAAAATGTCAGCATGCCAAGTGGCGCGATGACAAAGCCCGCGCCCATGCCCTGAACCCAGCCGGTCCAGGAAATCTGCCAACCGCTGACTTCTAGGTTCCATCCGGACATGGCGAAACTGGATGTGCCAAGCAGTACGAAGCCCATGGTGACCCAGATGCGGGAGTCGATTCTGTCGCCCAGGCGCCCGAACAATATCATGGCGAACATCATGCCAAGGCCACGTGGCGCCATCAGCACGCCGATCGTGGTTATGGGATAGCCTTGCAGGCTCTGTAGAAATGGCGGCAGCATGACCAGGGGGGCCAGGCTTAACAGCCCATAAAGAAAGACAAATATCACGCCGATAGCATAGTTTCGGTCACGGAATAAGCGCAGGTTGACCATGGGGTGTTTGGCCGTCAGACCCTGCACCGCGAAGACGTAAAGACCAATTGCCATCAGACTGAATTCAATGATTATTTCGCCGGAATCGAACCAATCCAACCGCTCCCCCCGGTCCAGCATGGTCTGCAGGGCCCCGACCCCGATGGCCAGGGCCAAAAATCCCAACCAATCGAACCCGCGTCGAGCGGTATTGCGCACTGTTTTCTGCAGAAACACGATACCGCCCACCAAAGACAAAATGCCAAGCGGAACATTGATGTAGTAGACCCACCGCCAGGTATATTCGTGGGTCAGATAGCCGCCCAGCGACGGCCCGACGACCGGCGCCAGCATGATGCCGACGCCCCACATAGCCATGGCCTTGGCGTGCTGGGATGGCGGATAATTATCCAGCAATATGGACTGCGACAGCGGGATCAGAAAGGCGCCGAAACCACCCTGAGCCAGCCGATAGGCGATCTCGGCCGGCAGGGACTCGGCGCCGCCGCACAGGGCGGAGGAGACGGTAAATCCGCTGATCGAGACCATGAACAATTCCTTGCGCCCGATGCGTTCGGCCAGCCAGGCGGTGGTCGGCAGCATTATGGCGCTGATCACGATGTAAGAAGTCAGAACCCAGGAAATCTGATCCTGGGTGGCAGAAAATGTACCCTGCATGTGGGGCAGCGCCACGGCCGCGATGGTCCAATCCAAGGCATACATGGATGATGCCACCATCACCGTCAGCGTAATGGCCAGCCGCTTGGCGCGGCTCATATCCTGCATTGCCGAAGGGGGGGACGTCATGTCATATCATTCTGGCGTTCAACGAATTTTTTCTGCGCGGTTGTTAATTATATGAGGCGTGTCATGTCGGTAAATCCATTCAGTAACATCCTGGCCCAAAGTGGCGCGCCTGGATCGACAACCGCCCGTTGGAAGGCGGTTGCCACCCTTTATCATGCCTATTTTACCGGCTTGATTCTGATGATCGCGTCCCGGAAAGGGGGCGATGCGACTGGTGAGTGGATATTTCGCACTTTTCGCCGCCAACATCACGAAAAATTCGTCTCGTCCTTCAATAAACTGGGATTGGACAAACTGCCCCATGCGGTGGCGGCGGCGCAATATCATTACCTCTCGAATTCCGTGGGCGGCGCGGAAGTGGAATATATGTACGAGGCCGACGACAAGGCCTGGGTGCATTTCTGCCATCCCCGCTGGATGTATGACGGCACCGCGCTGTGCGGCGCCCCTTTACAGGTCAGCCATGGTTTCCTGCGTGGCTGGTACGGCTATAACGGTGTGTCTTTAGGCAACCCTCGCCTGGGTTTTGTTTGTACTAGCCAGGATATGACGGCGGAGTATGGTCTGGCGGGTTATTTCAAGGAATATGATCATGATCTGGCGCCGGATGAACGCCTGCAATTCGCGTCCGGCGAAATGGCGCCGCCCTTTGATCCCGCCGCCGCTCCGGTTTTGAACGCAGATGACTGGCCGGAAGAACGTTTGCACAAGGCCAACCGCAATTACGCCATGGAGTATATCAAGACCGGCCTGCCGGAATTGATCGCCACCCTTGGACCGGGGGAAGCCGGCGCCCTGGGTAATCTGGCCGGCAATATCATCGGCCGGCAATATTTTTGGCAGGTTCGCGACCTCCTGGGTACGAATGGCGGCGACGGCGCGCTTGATTTTGCCAATTTCATGGCGGCCATGGCCACCGCCCAGGATGATGGGGCGGAGGTTTCCGGCACTGAAAACGACGCCACGGTCCGCGTCACCGGTTGGCGTCTGATGCGCGGGCGGGACAACGAACACGAAGCGGTGTTCGAAGCCTGGAACGGCCTGTGGCAGGGCTGCCTTGCCGTGCACAACCGCTTCCTCGCCCTGCAGATCGGCGACCGTATGGATTACGGCGACGATGCCTTCGAATGGCGCATCCGCAAAGTCCGTTAGGCCTTATCCGCTAAGAAAGCGCCGCCTTCAAACGATCGGCCGCCAGGGCCTGGGCGGCGATGGAATCGTCCAGCATGGGCGCCATGGAGAAAAAGGCGTGGATCATGCCTTCGAAATCCACATGTTCGCAGGCGACCCCGTCGGCTGTCAGGCGCTCACCACAGGCCGTGCCTTCATGGTTGAGAATATCGCATTCCGCCGTGATCAGCAGGGTCGGCGGCAGGCCGGCGAATGTCGTGGCTCTCGCAGGGGAGGCACGCCAGTCCTTCAGGTCCTCGTCGGAGGTGAAATAATGCTCACGGAACCAGGGCACTGAGTCCGCCATCAACGGGCCGAAGCCGCGGCCGAATTTTTCATAGGTCGGCGTACCGCCGGTATAATCCATCACCGGATAGACCAGCATCTGAAAGGCGATGGACAGATCGTCGGCACTATCGCGGGCCATCAGAGACATGACCAGAGCTAGATTACCGCCCGCGCTGTCGCCGCCGACGGCGATCTTGTCGGCCCGGATGCCCATGTCATCGGCGTTATCGGATAGCCATTTGGTGGCGGCATAGCAATCGTCCACGGCGGCGGGAAATTTCGCCTCCGGCCCCATGCGGTAGTCCACGGACAGAACGAATACACCCGCGTCCCGGCACATGGCGCGGGCCACGCTGTCATGGCTATCGGGGCTGCCGATGACATGACCGCCGCCATGGAAATAGACCAGAGCGCCCGTGGCGCCGCTGGCATTGGCGGGACGGTAGGTGCGAACGGGGATCTCGCCCGCCGGACCTGGAACGGTTCGGTCCTCGACCTCGCCCACTACGACGGTGGGGAAATCGCGCGCCTTGACCCCGGCTTCCATCTGGATCCGGGCATCGACCGGGCTGAGTTCATGCATGGGCTTCAGACCCAGGGCCTTCATGGCCTCCAACAGGTCGATCAATTGTGGTTTCATCGCCATTATTATGTTTCCTCCGTCGCTTTTAGAAAATGTTGTTAATACTGCACGCCTTGGCTCAGGGCGCCGTCCACCAACAGGTTGGTGCCGGCGATGAAGCTCGCTAGGGGACTGCATAGAAAGACCGTTGCGTTGGCCACTTCCTGCGGTGTTCCCATGCGGCCCATGGGGTTCGAGGCCAGGGCGCCCTGGTAGAATTCCGGCATTTCAACTTCCCGTTTGTTCCAGACGCCGCCTTCGAAATAGATCGTGCCGGGCGATACCGTGTTGACGCGGATGCCCTTGGGCGCCAGGACGTGGGCCAGGTTGGACATGTGGTTGATCAAGGCTGCCTTCATGGTGTTGTAGGGACGCGCGCCGCCAAAAAACTGCAAGGCGGATACGGAACTGATGGCTACGATGGCGCCGGCGTCGGACTTTTCAATATGGGGCAGGGCGGCATCTACCGTGTGAATGGTGCCCATGACGTCGATTTCGAAGGCTGCGCGCCAGGCCGCTTCCGTCTCGTCGCCGGCCAGGGCGGAGACATTGGCGACCAGGGCGTCCAGGCCGCCCAATTCATTCGCTGCCTTGTCGATCCAGGTTTTTAGCGCCGCTTCGTCCCCCACATCGACGCTGCCGCCGGTGGCTTTCACGCCCATGCCTTGCAGGGCTGCGACCGTTTCGGCCACTTCATCGCCATTGCGGGCGCAGACCGCGACGTCGGCGCCTTCCATGGCGAACCGTTCCGCGATGGCGCGCCCGATGCCACGGGTTCCACCCGTGACCATGGCTTTTTTGCCTTTTAATCCCAAATCCATATTGTCCCTCTATTCAATCCGATTTTCGCGAGTCTATCACATTGCCCTATGCCTGTGGATCCAGCAGGATCTTGCAGTGTTCCGATGGCGTTTTCAGGCCTTCGAACGCGGCGGAGAAGGCATCGAAGCCGACCACATCGGTGATCATGGGGCCGGGGTCGATCCGGCCCCGGTCCAGCATCTCCAGGGCCAGTTCGAAGTCCCGCCTTTCGTACATATAGACGTACTGCACCGATAGTTCCTTGGAGATGGCCTTGACCGGCATGTAGTGGTCCTGCTGCATGCACAGCCCGGCGATCACCAGGCGGCCATTCGCCGGCGCATAATCCATGGCCAATTGCTGGCTGCCGGCGACACCGACGCAATCGAATACAACCTCGGCCCGGCGGCCGGCGATCTGTTTGTAGCGACCGACCACGTCTTCCGTACTGGCATCGATCCCGTCCGTGGCGCCAAGGGCGGCGGCCTTCGCCAGGCGGCCTGCCGCCAGATCGCTGATCACCACGTGGCGGGCGCCAAAGAACCGGCACCAGTGCGCCACGGCGAGACCAATTGGCCCGGCGCCGATGATCAGCACGCCGTCACCGGGACGCAGTTCGGCCAGACGCACCGCGTGCAGCCCCACGGCGAGCGGTTCCACCATGGCCCCGGCCCGAAAATCGACACCGTCGGGCAGGGCCAGGGCTTCCGCCCCGCCGACCCGCACGTAGTCCGCATAGCCGCCGCCCAGGTTGCCCATGCCGCTGTAGACGACTTCGCGGCAGCGGTGCCCCCGGCCGGAAACGCAATCGACGCAATGGCCACAGGAAATATACGGCAGAGCGCAAACTCGGTCCCCTTCATGCCATTGCCCCGGGGCATGGGCGCCAACCTCCACCACTTCGCCACAGAATTCATGGCCCATGATGGCGCCGGGCGTTAAAGGCGCCATGCCGCTGGATCGATCCGCCAGGGCGGAAAGATGCAGGTCCGAGCCGCAGATGCCGCAACCCTTGACCTGGACCAGCAGGTCCGTTGGTTGTGGCTGCGGTGCCTCCACCTCGCCTATTACCAGGGGTTGGCCCGGCGCCTCGAACAAAGCTGCGCGCATATCCACTCTTCCCGTATCCATTGTGTTGGCGCTATTGTCCAGGGCGCTGTCACTGAACGCAAGTTGGAAAACGTAACTGATGTCTGAAGTATTGAAGCCCGCCGATTTCCCCGATGGTTTCGCCGATGTGGCGGCCCTGGAAGAATTCATGACCCGCCCCAGTCAGGCCTTGATCGATGATCTGGCGCGGCTGGACGGCGATATCATGGTGCTGGGCGTGGGCGGCAAGATGGGCCCCACATTGGCACGGCTGGCCAAGCGCGCTGCGCCCGACAAACGTATTATCGGTGTCGCCCGGTTTTCGGAAACGGGATTGGCTGAACAGCTACAAGGCCATGGTGTTGAAACCATCATCTGCGACCTGCTGGACCGGGAGGCGGTGGCGAAGCTGCCGGATGTGGCCAATGTGGTCTTTATGGCGGGGCGAAAATTCGGCTCCGCCGGGGCGGAGGAGCTGACCTGGGCCATGAACGTTCATGTCCCGGCAATAGTGGCGGAGCGTTTTTGCCAATCCCGGATCGTCAGTTTTTCCACCGCCTGCGTCTATCCCTTCGTCTCGATCCTGTCTCAGGGCGCGGACGAGGACATGACGCCGACCCCGCCGCCAGGGGAATACGCAAACTCCTGCGTCGGGCGGGAGCGGATGTTCGAACATTTCTCCAACCAATTCGAGACACCGGGCCGCAGCATCCGCCTCAGCTATGCCATCGATATGCGTTACGGGGTGCTTTACGACGTTGCGGCCAAGGTCTGGGCGGGCGAGGTGATTGATCTGACCATGGGGCACGCCAACGTCATTTGGCAGGGCGATGCCAATGCCCAGGTGCTGCGCGCCCTGCACCATTGCACCACGCCGCCCACCCCGCTGAACGTGACCGGACCGGAAGTGGTGGCCGTTTCCTGGCTGGCGTTGGAATTCGGCAAACGGTTCGGTATGGAGGCCAGGCTGGAGGGAGAGCCGGCCCGGGAAGCCTGGTTGATTAATACGGCGCGGGCCGAAAAGTTGTTCGGTTATCCCATGGTCTCGTTGCACAGCATGGTTGACTGGATTGCCGACTGGGTGGCCCGCGACGGCGGGTCGCTGGGCAAACCGACCCATTTCGAAGTGCGTGATGGCAATTACTGATGGACTGATCTGGCGTCCCTTGGGCGCCGGAGATATCGACGGCGCGGTGGCGCTGAATGCGGAGGCGGGCTGGAACCAGATCGCCGCCGATTGGCGCTTCATGCTTGCGGTGGGTGCGGGGACGGGAATTGTTGACGATAGGCTGATCGCCACATCCATGTTGCTGCCCCAGGGGGAGCGGTTTGCCTGGATCGCGATGATCCTGGTCACCGCCGCACGCCAGCGCCAAGGTCTGGCCAGCGAATTGATGCACCGGTGTATCGCGCGGGCGAACGACATGGGCGTAATCGCCGGACTGGACGCCACGGCGGCCGGTCGGCAGGTCTATCTGCCCCTGGGTTTCCGGGATATCTATCCCCTGACCCGCTGGCAGGCCGATGCGCCGGTAGATGCGCTAGTCGTGGGGGCGCCAGAAAATGGTGTCAGACCGCTGCGGGCGGACGATCTGGAACGCGTGGCGGAATGGGATGCGAAAATTTCGGGTGCGCCGCGCAGAAACCTGTTGGCTCATTTGCTGGGCCGCTGTCCCGAACGGGCATTCATCCTGGAAGATGGTGCAGATGTACGGGGCTTTGTTCTGGCCCGTGATGGCCGTTTGGCCACGCAAATCGGTCCATTGTCCGCCGAAGATGACGACGCGGCCATTGCTTTATTGCGGGCCTCGCTTGGTGCCGGGTCTGGTTCTGTTTTTCTCGATGCCGGTGATCATCATGGGCCTTTGGCTGAAGTCCTTGCCGATGCGGGATTTCAGGAACAGCGAGGATACATGCGCATGCTGCTGGGCCGCGATGATCCCATCGATGATCCGAACAGGGTTTTCTTGATCGCCGGTCCCGAACTGGGCTAAGTCCCCGGCAACATGAGGCGGGGAGGGTAGCATGACGGATTTAGATGCGATCGAGATCAGGCCGGCGGGACCGGAAAACGAGGTCAGCGCCGCACGGCTGCTCTATTCCACCGCACGCCCGCTGTTTGAATTCATCTATGGCCCGGATCGGGCATTCATGTTCCATATGCTGGCCTGGCAATGGCAGGCGGACGATAGCCTGTTCAGCCATTCCCATGCCCTGGGCGCCTACGGTCCGGACAACAATCTGATCGGCCTTGAGCTGGGCTTCGATAACAAGAGCGACGAGGCTGCCTTCGCCGGCTCGTTCGCCGTCAGCCGGGCCCGCGCCACGGCGGAACAGCGGGCCCATATCTCTGAAGCGGTGCGGCAGCTAACCTATTTCACGCCCCACACGCCCGACGGCAGCTATTGTGTCCACAATCTGGCCGTCGATCCGGACGCCGGCGTCAATGGTTTGGGCCGGCGGCTGTTGCAGGGTGCCTTCACGCGGGAAGCCGCCGCCGGCTGTCAGGCCGTCTGTCTGGATGTCCTGGACAACAACCCCGCCGTGGGCTTCTACCTGCATCTGGGCATGGAACTGGCCTGCGAAGTGCGCCTGCCGCGTCTGATCAAAGAACACGGCCTGCCGGCGATCTACCGAATGGTCAAGGATGTCACGCCATAAGAAAAGACCGCACCGGACGTTTAGCCCGATGCGGTCTGATTTTTCGGTAACTAGATCAAACTGCCTAAAATCGGAATCGATTTTTTGCAGATAATTTGATCTATCCTAAGGATTTAGAGCAACTTGGCTGCGTTCGAATGAACGCAGGTTGCTCTAACCGCTGAATTTCACGGACATATCCAGGAAATCGTTGGTGTACGTTTGCTTGATGTCGAACGGTGCCTTGAGCTTGAAATAGGCCTCGATCAATTTGTAGTCCGCGTCCATGCGGGCGGGATCGAAATAACCGATGGCGCCGGTGCGGGAGCTGGGCGCGTCCATCAGCTCTTTCACCAGGGCCCAGTTGGCCAATGATGAACCGCGCTTCAGGCCGCTGTTGGCCGCCAGCAGCGCGTCGATGCAGGGATCTGCATTCTGAGCGCAGGCGGCATAGGCCTTCTGCGTCACTTTCACGAAGTTTTTCACCACGCCGGGATTTGCTTTCAGATATTTACCGTTGGCGATAACCGAGTTGCCATATGGGTTGACGCCGATATCCCTGCCGGCGACGAAGCCCATGTCATCGCCAAACACTTTCTGGAAGATGAAATGGATGTTGTAGAACGAGGTGGTGACCGCAATGGCGTCCGACTTCAGGGCGGCGATCTTGGCGTTTGGCTTGATGTTGACCCACGTGACCGAGTCCGGTGCCATGCCGGAGGCCTTGGCGAAGGCGGGCCACATCTGCCGGGCCGCATCCCACGGCGGGTTGCCGATTTTCTTGCCGGCGAAGTCCTTCACGCCCTTGATGCCGGAACTTTTCTTCCAATAGAAGCCATAGGGCGAATTGGCATAGATGTTGAAGACGGCGACCAGATCGGCGCCCTTGCCTTTGTTGACCAGGGCGGTACCCAGATCGGCTATCCCGAGCTGGTTCTTGCCAATGCCGACGCGTTGGGATGACAGGGTCGAACCCTTGCCCTGTTCGATGTTCAGATCGATGCCGGCGTCCATGTACCAGCCCTGGGCCTTGGCCCAGTAAACCGGGGCGTGATCACCGCCGGCGACCCAGTTGAGAATAAAACTGACCTTCTCCGCCGCATGTGCGGAGCCGATGGAAATAAAGACGCCGCACAGTGCGGCCAGGATAAATTTGTAAATTTTCATGCTTGATCCTCCCTGGGAAATTAGATAGCTCTGTAGCCAATTAGTAACTAACTGGTTACCCGGAACATAGGTTGCCCCCATGTCGTCTGTCAACGCATCCATTGGCAAGACCAGCCAAGCAAAACGGGACCCCGAAGCCGCCCGACAGCGGATTTTGGCCGCCGCCCTGGCGGAGTTCTCTGAAAAGGGTCTGGGCGGCGCCCGGGTGGATGTGATCGCCAAGCGGGCCGGCGCTAACAAGCGTATGTTGTATCATTACTTCGGCAACAAGGATGATTTGTTCCTGGCCGTGTTGGAGCTGGCCTACGGCGAGATTCGGGACGCGGAAAGGGCCTTGAATCTGGATGATCTTTCACCCGTGGAAGGCATGCGCAAACTGGTTGCCTTCACCTTCGATTATTTCGTCACGGCGCCCTATTCATCAATCTTCTGAACAGCGAGAACCTGCACGGGGCCCGACATTTGCGCCGCAGCAAGGCGATTTTGGATATGCACGGCCCCGTCATCGGACTGATCACGGATTTGCTGCGCCGTGGTGCCGCCGAAGGTGTCTTTCGCGACGATGCCGACCCGATCGAAGTGTTCATCACCAATGCCTCTGTCGGGTATTTCTATTTCTCGAATATCCATACTCTTTCGACCATTTTTGACCGGGATTTGACCACAGACGAGGAGGTCGCGGCGCGGCGGGCTCACGTAATTGACGTGGTGCTCGGATATTTGCGGCCGGCTTGACCCGATCTGCGCCATGATTTAAGTAACCAGATAGTTACTTTGTGGAGTCCACCATGATACCGCTCACCCAGGATCAATTGCGCACCTACGGCGAAGTCGGCCATTTAACGGTCGGATCGGTCTTCAGCGATAGAGACATGCAAGCCGTCACTGATGACGCGGAAGCTTGGGCTCGCCAGGAGCTGGCCAAACTGGCGCCCTCGGACAGGGCCTGGTACGTGGAAACAGCCATCAAGGAACAAGATGTCTTGCGCAAACTGGACAATCCGATCTACCTGCGCCCTGCCTTTCGGGCCTTGGCGGCCAATAAAACGCTTCTGGCCATGGTGGAACAGCTGATCGGCCCGGATCCGACCGCATTTTTCTCACAACTTTTTTTCAAGGCGCCGGGCGGCGGCGGACCCAAGCCGGTGCACCAGGATAATTTCTATTTTGGCCCCAATGACAACGAAAGCATGGTTACCGTGTGGATTGCCCTGGATGATGCTGAAGTCTCGAATGGCTGTCTGTACTACGCCGATGGCAGTAATCAGGGTCCGGTTCTGCCCCACACGGCGCCCGAAGGTCAGCCGTTCAATCTTTTGATTGTGGACGATATTGCCAGGGATTATGAAATGACGCCGGCGCCCGTGCCCCGTGGCGGTATTTCGTTCCACCATGGCAATACCCTGCATCAATCCGCCGATAACCATTCCGACAGACCGCGCCGGGCCTGTGCTATTCATTATGGCAATGGCCGGACCGAGTTGCTTCATTCCACATTGACCTACGACCCGGCGGTCGTGATCTCATTCTAGGCGGGGAGGGAAAAATGGCATTGCATCGAGAGGAATTGCCGGGGGACGTCCTGGCCCAGTTGCGCCAGGGCATCGTTATTCCAGCCCATCCGCTGGCCTTGACCGAAAACCGGGAATTGGATGAACGCCGCCAGCGCGCCCTGACCCGCTATTATCTGGATGCGGGCGCCGGCGGCCTGGCGGTTGGTGTCCATGCCACACAGTTCGAAATCCGCGACGTCGGTCTGTACGAACCGGTGTTGCGCCTGGCCGCCGAGACCGCCGCCGCTTGGACGGATCGGACAATGGTCAAGATCGCCGGCCTGGTGGGCCCCACATCCCAGGCCCTTGCGGAGGCGGACGTGGCACTTGGCCTGGGCTATCACGCCGGACTTTTGAGCCTGGCCGCCCACAAGGGCGCCGGCGAGGACGAATTGATCGCCCATTGTCAGGCGGTGTCCCAGCGTATTCCCCTGATCGGTTTCTATTTGCAGCCGGCGGTGGGCGGCATTGTACTATCAGCGGAATTCTGGCGCCGGTTCGCAGCCATCGACAACGTCGTCGCCATCAAGGTGGCGCCCTTCAACCGTTACCGGACATTGGACGTCATCCGGGGCGTCGTGGCGGCGGAGGCGGAGGACCGCATCAGCCTTTACACAGGCAACGACGATCACATCTTTCTGGATCTGCTGACGCCCTTTACCGTGCGCCGGGGCGGCGAAGACGTCGTGGTGCGGTTTCGCGGTGGCCTGCTGGGCCATTGGAGTGTCTGGGTCAAACCGGCCGTGGAATACCTCGCCCGCGCCCATGCCGCCGTCGCGGCCGGCACGGTCGATGCGGACCTGTTGCAATTGGACAGCCAGATCACCGATGCCAACGGCGCCTTGTTCGATGTGGTCAACGACTTCGCCGGCTGCATCGCCGGTTGCCATGAAGTCCTGCGCCGTCAGGGATTGTTACAGGGCACATGGTGCCTGAACCCGGACGAAGCCATGAGCCCCGGCCAGGCCGAGGCGCTGGACCGGGTCATCGCTGACTACCCGCACCTGTGTGACGACGAATTCGTGGCCGCGAATTTAGAGCGCTGGCTGGGATGATTTTTATGGTTTCCAATATGGATTGCCGGGTCAAGCCCGGCAATGACGGAGTAAGGAAACTGTCATGCCCGGGCTTGACCCGGGCATCCATGTTGGAAGCGTTTCATCATGGATGACGGCCGGGATAAACTGCGCAAATGGGTGCTGATCATTGTCATGCATCTGTTGGCGGTCGCGGCCTGGCAGGCCTGGATTACCCTGGGTGAGGTGGAGCCCTACATCATGCCCGCGCCCCTGGATACCTTCGCCACCTTGTTGGAATACAAGGAATATGCCTGGGTTCATAACACGCTGATCACCTCCGCCTCTGTCTTTGGCGGCTTTTGGCTGGCGGTGGTGGTGGGCGTCACCCTGGCGGTGCTGTTTTCCTGGTCGCGATGGCTGAACGATGCGTTCATGCCGTTGATCGTCTCCCTGAACATGATCCCAAAGGTAGCCCTGGGGCCGATCTTCATTGTCTGGTTTTCCTATGGCTTGGGCCCGAACATCCTGATTGCGTTTTCCATCTGTTTCCTGCCCATTCTGATCACCACGTCCCGCGGTCTGGGCGAGGTGGAGCCAGAGCTGATCGATCTGGTGCGCACCCTGCGCGCCTCCCGCTGGCAGATTTTCACCAAGATCCAGTTGCCGGGTGCGCTGCCGTTTATATTTTCCGGCATGAAGGTGGCCGTGGTGCTGGCCGTGGCCGGCGCCATCGTGGGTGAGTTTATCGCCTCGGAAGAAGGCCTGGGCTATCTGATGATGCAGGTCCAGGTCACCCTTGATACCGCAGGGATGTTCATGGCTGTGTTGATGATCACCGCCGTCGGCGTCAGCCTGTACGCCATCGTCTTGTTGTTGGAGCGTCTGCTGGTGGTCTCCGATGCCCGGATGGAATAGATGAACAGCCAACCTTCATTCATCCGGCTAGATGGCGTGCGCAAGGTCTATCGCGGCAGGCGGGAGGATTTCCTTGCCGTTTCCGATGTCACCTTTGATGTGCAGGCGGGCGAACTGGTTAGCATGGTCGGGCCGTCCGGTTGCGGCAAGACGACAGTATTGAAAATTCTGGCCGGGCTGCATTCCCATGAAGAGGGCTCTGTGCGCATTGGCTCTGAGGCCGATAAATTCGATCCGGCACGGGATATCGGCATGGTCTTTCAACAGCCACTGTTGTTGAAATGGCGCAATGTCCTCGACAATGTGCTGCTGCCGGCCGAGATCCTGGGCCTGAATATGGCCGAGGCACGGGACCGGGCCGGGCATCTGCTGGATATGGTCGGCCTGTCGGGCTTCGCGGAAAGCTATCCGTATGAACTATCGGGCGGCATGCAGCAGCGCGCCGCCATTGCCCGCGCCCTGGTGCATGATCCGAAATTGATCCTGATGGACGAACCGTTCGGGGCCCTGGATGCCCTGACCCGGGAAAAGATGAACCTTGAGTTGCTGCGTATCTGGGGTGAAAGCGGCAAGACGATCGTTTTTGTAACCCACGGCATACAGGAGGCCGTGTTCCTGGGCAGCCGCGTGGTGGTGTTGACCGCCGGTCCGGCTCGTATGGCTGACAATTTTTTAGTTGAGCTGCCCTATCCGCGCACCTTGGACATGAAGACACAGGAAACCTTTGGCGACTACACGCGCCGGATCTACAAATTGTTGGGAATGGAATAAAAATGAGCGAAAAACGCCTCGGCATCATCATGAACGGCGTCACCGGGCGCATGGGCAAGAACCAGCATCTGATCCGTTCGATCCTGAAGATTATGGAAGCCGGGGGTCTGGAGCTGGCCGATGGCAGCCGCGTCATGCCCGACCCGATCCTGGTCGGCCGGGATGCGGGCCGGGTCGGAGCCCTGGCGCGGGAACACGGCCTGAGCCGCTGGACCAACGACCTGGACGCCGCCATCTCCAATCCGGAAGACACGCTGTTCTTCGATGCCGCCACCACCCAGGCCCGCGCCAGTCTGCTGAGCAAGGCCATCGCGGCGGGCAAGGATATCTATTGCGAGAAGCCGACCTCGGACAGTCTGGCCGATGCGTACGGCGTTTACCAAGAAGCCAAGGCGGCCGGTATCAAGCACGGCGTGGTGCAGGACAAGCTGTTCCTGCCCGGCATCCGGAAATTGAAGTACCTGATCGACGCCGGTTTCTTTGGCCGCATACTCTCTGTGCGCGGCGAGTTCGGCTATTGGGTGTTCGATGGTGATCTGCAACCGGCCCAGCGTCCATCCTGGAATTACAAGAAAAGCGAAGGCGGCGGCATCATCCTCGATATGCTGTGCCATTGGCGCTACGTGCTGGACAATACTATTGGCGCCGTGCAATCGGTCAGTTGCCTGGGCGCCACTCATATCCCGAAACGCTGGGACGAAAACGACCAGCCCTACGATGCGGATGTGGACGATGCGGCATATGCCACGTTCCAGCTGGACGGCGGCATTATCGCGCATTTCAATTCCTCATGGTGTACCCGGGTGCGCCGAGATGATTTGCTGACCCTGCATGTAGACGGCACCAATGGTTCCGCCGTGGCGGGTCTGCGCCGCTGCCGCAGCCAGGCCCTTGTCAACACCCCGACGCCGGTCTGGAACCCGGATATCCCACCGGCCATTGATTACAAGGACGGCTGGGATGAAGTCCCGGACCCGGTCGATTACGACAATGCCTTCAAAACTCAATGGGAACTGTTCATCCGCCATCTTTATGATGACGAACCGTTCCCCTGGGATCTGCTGGCCGGCGCCCGCGGCGTGCAATTGGCGGAACTGGGCCTGCAAAGCTGGGCCGAACGGCGTTGGATGGATATTCCTGATCTGGAGGCATAGCCATGCCCACCCTGAATTTGCCCATGGCGAATGGCGGATTGGAGGCCTTCACAACCTCCCAGCCGAAGGACTTCCCGACGCGGGCCAATCGACCCTTCAACCGCATCGCTTACTCCGCCGCCCATGTGGTGGCCGATCCGCTTTCATCCGCTGACCCCTGGCTGGAGACAGCTATCGATTGGGACGCCACCATCGCCTATCGCACCAAACTTTATGATCTGGGCCTGGGCGTGGCGGAGGCCATGGATACCGCCCAGCGCGGCATGGGTCTGGACTGGACGGCGTCCCAGGAATTGATCCGGCGCAGCCTGGACGCGGCCCGCCACATCCCCGGTGCCCGCATCGCCTGTGGTGCCGGCACGGATCATCTGGAGCCTTCGCCGGATTTAATTCTGGACGATGTGATCCGCGCCTACGAAGAACAAGTCGCCTTCGTGGAAGGGCAGGGCGGCCGCATCATCCTGATGGCCAGCCGGGCGCTTGCCGCCTGTGCCAAATCTCCCGACGACTACGCCCTGGTCTATGACCGTATCCTGAGCCAAGTGCGGGAACCGGTGTTGATCCATTGGCTGGGCGAAATGTTCGATCCCGCCCTGGCCGGCTATTGGGGCCACGACGATCACATGGCGGCCATGGATGTCTGCCTCGACATGTTGGCTTCCAACGCGGCCAAGATCGACGGCATCAAGATCTCCCTGCTGGACAAGGACAAGGAGATTACCATGCGCCGGCGCCTGCCCGATGGCGTGCACATGTACACCGGCGATGATTTCAACTATGCCGAACTGATCGCCGGCGACGAGGTCGGCTACAGCGATGCGCTGTTGGGAATTTTCGATGCCATCGCACCCGCCGCCTCCGCCGCCCTGGACGCCTTCGCCGGTGGTGACGAAGACCGCTTCCATGATATCCTGGCCCCCACGGTGCCTCTGTCCCGTCATATATTTCGGGCCCCGACCAGGTTCTATAAAACCGGCGTCGTCTTCATGGCCTGGCTGAACGGCCATCAGGACCATTTCGTCATGGTCGGCGGCCAGCAAAGCGCCCGCTCCCTGCTGCACCTGGCCGAACTGTTCCGCCTGGCCGATGCCGCCGGCCTGCTGTCGGACCCCGATTTGGCGAGCCGTCGCATGCGATCCGTTCTGGCAACGCAGGGCGTGGAGAGCTAAGGACGCGCATCATGAGCCGAAAAATCCTGCAAATCGGCTTCGGCAATTTTGGCCCGACGCATCTGGCGGCCTGGCGGCTGCTGGGGTTGGCGGATGGGTTGTTTGTCGTGGATCCCGATGCCGGGGCCCGGCAACGCTGTCGGGATCTGGGTTTGCCCGAGGGTCGCGTCGGGGCTGAGGCTTCGGAGTTTCTCGATCAGGCGGATCTGGTGGTCGTGCTGGCGCCGACGGATCTTCATTTCGAGGTCTGCAAGCCGTTGCTGGCGGCGGGCAAGCATCTGTTTATCGAGAAACCCATGACCGCGACCTTGGCCGAGGCCGAGGGCCTGCGGGATTTCCGTCGGGATCAAATCATTCAGGTCGGTTTTTATTTCCGTGCCCATCCCCTGGCCCAGCGGGCCAAACAGGAAGTGGATGACGGGCGCCTGGGTGATCTGCGTTATGTCTCGGCCCGTTTTCATGGTTACAAGCGGGCCCGGGGCGACAGCGGCGTGGTGGGCAACGACGCGGTGCATTTCATCGATCAGGCGAACTGGATGATGGGCGCCTTGCCGAATGCGGTGGACGCCGTAACGCGCGATCATTTCGGCCGCGGCTATGACGATCTGGCGCTGATCCGGCTGTTTTACCCGTCCGGCGCCCTGGCTCATATCGAGGTGGGGTGTATCCAGCCCGGCCGCTGGAACGACAACATTGTACCCGGCGCCACCCAGACCAAGGAATTCGTGGTGGCGGGCAGCGAGGGCGCGGCGGAGATTGATTACCAGATCAACGAATTGCGTTTGCACAAGGTCCGCCACGAACTGACGGACGGCCTTTGGCGGCCCAACAATCAAGGCGTGGAAATGCCTCATGCTCTGGTGGTAGAGCCACATCAGGTCGTCGCCGCCGAATTTGCCGCCTTTTTGGACGCCGTGGATGGCAAGGCGCCGCCGTTGGCCGAAATAGACGAATGTGGTGTCGGCATGGCGCGGATCCTTGATGCCGTTTACCGCTCAGCCGAACAGGAACAAAGGATCGTGCTGTGAAGTTCGCCTTATGTAACGAAGTCATCCGGGAGATGCCGTTCCCCGCGCAATGTGAATTTGCCGCCGCCCTGGGTTACGATGGCCTGGAGGTCGCGCCCTTCACCCTGTCCGAACGGCCACACGAGACGGGCGCGATTGATGCTGCGGCCACGCGCCGGGCCGCGCGGGACGCCGGCATCGAAATTGTCTCCCTGCATTGGCTTTTGGTCGCGCCCGAGGGGCTTTCGATCACCGACCCCGATGACAATGTTCGCGCCCGCACCATTGATGTCATGCGCCGCCTAATCGATCTTTGTGGCGAATTGGGCGGCACGGCGTTGGTCCATGGCTCGCCCTTGCAACGGCGGTTGACCGCCGGCGATGAAGACGGGACGCGGGACAGAGCCACGGCCTGTTTCGCCGCTGTGGCCGATACGGCCAAGGCCGCCGGCGTTTTATATTGCATCGAGGCCCTGGCGCCCCAGGATGCGGAATTCATCAACCGGGTATCGGAGGCGGCGGCCATGGTCGATGTCATCGGCAGTCCGCACGTACGGACCATGCTGGATTGCTGCGCCACGGCCCGCCTGGACGAGGAAACGCCGGCGGATTTGATCGATCGCTGGTTGCCGAGCGGTCACATGGCCCATGTTCAGGTCAATGACGGCAACGGCCAGGGGCCGGGCCAAGGTGATTTGGATTTCAAACCGATCCTGGCGGCCTTGCAACGGCATGGCTATGCCGGCACGGTGGCTGTGGAACCCTTTGACTATGTGCCCGATGGACCGGCGGCCGCCGCCCGCGCCATTGGCTATCTACGCGGTATCGAGGAGGCTTTGCGTGTCTGAACCCATCAAATTGTCACTGCTGGAAGTCCAGCTGTACGAACGTGACGTGTCCCTGCGGATGCCGTTCCGTTTCGGCGTCACCACCCTGCGGGAAAGCCCCCAGGTATTTGCCAAGGTGCGCATACGGCTTGCGGATGGCCGGGAGGGCTGGGGGCTGTCGGCGGAAGTGCTGGCGCCGAAATGGTTCGACAAGAATCTGGACCTCAGTAACGAGGACAACTTCAATCAACTGCGTCATGCCCTGACCACCGCATCCGGCCTCTACCGGGCCACGGGGCCCAAAACCGCGTTCGGCCTGTTCCGTTCAAACTATGACGAGCAGGTGCGTATCTGTGGTGAGCGGGGGGATAATTCCCTGGTCGCCTGCTACGGCCCGGCGGTGCTGGACCGGGCCATTCTGGATGCGCTGTGCCGCCTGCAGGGGGTCTCGTTTTACACGGCGATCCAGGGCAATCTGCCGGGTATCGAAAGCGACGAATTCCATATGGATCGGTTCCTGAAAAGTTTGCGTCCGGCCGCGACCATTCACGCCCGGCACACCGTCGGCATGGTCGACCCCATTCGAGAGAATCCGGAACCTGTGGGCGATGGTCTGCCGGAGACTTTGCAAGACGTAATCGCCGCCTATGGCCACCGTTATTTCAAGATCAAGGTCTGTGGTGACCTGGATGAAGATGTGGCGCGTTTGGTCGAGATCGCCGATGTGCTGGACGAAGGCGCCGACGACTACATCATCAGCCTGGACGGCAACGAGCAATACAACGATGTTGCCGGCGTCGCGGCATTGTTGGACGGTATTGAGGGCGACAAACGCCTGGCGCGCTTCAACCAATCGATCCTGTTCGTGGAACAACCTATTTCCCGCGCCGTAGCGCTTGACGTGGATGTCAGCACGCTGAGTGCGCGCAAGCCGGTGATCCTGGATGAATCCGACGGTTTCTTGGGTGCGTTTCCCAAGGGGCGGGAGCTAGGCTATCGCGGGGTGTCGTCGAAAACCTGCAAGGGCCTTTACAAATCGATCCTGAACCGGGGCCGCTGCGCCCATTGGGGGGACGGCTATTTCATGTCGGCGGAGGATTTGACCACCCAGGCCGGGCTTGCGGTGCAGCAGGATCTGGCCCTGGTCAACTTGTTGGGCATCACCCATGTGGAACGCAACGGCCATCACTATGTCAACGGTCTGGCCGGCGTGCCGGAAGCCGAGCAAACTGCTTTTCGAACGGCCCATCCGGATATGTATCACCAGGCCGATGGGGTGACGCGGTTGACGATCAAGGATGGCCAGATTGCGCTCGGATCTTTGGATGCGGTCGGTTACGCCTATGGCGCAGAACCGGATTTCTCGCCCATGCGGGAATTGCACCATGGCTGATCCGGCCCGCTTATCGATCAATCAGGCGACGACCAGGGAACAGCATAGCCTGGCGGAAGCAATCACGGCCTATGCCGAGGCTGGCGTTACCGGCATTTCCATCTGGCGGGACAAGCTGGCGGAATGCGGTCTGGACGAGGCCGTGCATATGATCAAGGATCATGGTCTGCGGGTTTCGGGTCTGTGCCGGGCCGGGCAGTTTCCGGCAGCCGATGCAAAGGAACGCCAAGCCCGTATTGACGACAACCTGGAAGCTGTTGATCAGGCCGTGGCCCTGGGCGCGGACTGTCTGATCGTCGTGGCCGGTGGCCTGCCGGAAGGCTCAAAGGATATTAGCGGGGCCCGGCAGATGATCCGCGATGGATTGGGCGCCGTGCTGCCCCATGCCCGGGCCGCCGGGATGGCGGTGGCGATTGAGCCGCTGCATCCCATGTATGCCGCCGAACGCTGCGCCATCAATACCTTGAGCCAGGCGCTGGACTTATGTGACGAGTTGGGGGAAGGGATCGGCGTCGCCGTCGATGTCTATCACGTCTGGTGGGACCCTGATCTGGAGTCACAGATTAACCGGGCCGCCGACCGTATACTGGCCTATCATGTCTGCGACTGGCTGGTACCGACCACGGATTTGCTATTGGATCGGGGCATGATGGGTGATGGGGTGATCGATATTCCCCTAATCAGTAAATGGGTTGACGGCACCGGTTACGATGGTCTGATCGAGGCGGAAATATTCTCGGCGAAAAATTGGTGGAAACGGTCCAGCGAAGAGGTCATTCGCACTTGCCGGGAACGAATTGTAACTGCGGTCTAGGACAGTTTAGGAGGGAACGAAATGGCGGTCATAGCTAACGTGACGAAGCAGAAACTGGCGGCGGGCGAGTTGTCTCTCGGCCTGGGCGTCCGCATCGCCCGCGGCGTGGAAATCGCCAAGGTGGCCAAGGTTTGCGGCTATGACTGGCTGTTCATCGATATGGAACATAGTCCGCTGTCCCTGGAGACCGTGGCCGATATTACCCTGGCCGGACTGGATGCGGGCTGTACGCCCATCGTCCGGGCCTCGTCCCATCTGCATCATCATGCCAGCCGGCCATTGGACGCGGGCGCCCAGGGTGTCGTCGTGCCGCACGTGAATTCCGCCGAGGAGGCAAAGCGTGTGGTGGATCAATGCCTCTACCCGCCCATCGGCCATCGCTCCCTGGCGGGCGGGGCGGCGATCCTGGAATATGAAAACCTACCCATGGCCGAGGCGACAAAGGTGATTAACGAAAACCTGCTGGTGGTGGTGATGCTGGAAAGCCCCGAAGCCATCGCCAACGCGGATGAAATCGCCGCCGTGGAAGGTGTCGATGTGCTGTTGATCGGCACCAACGATTTGTGCGCCGAGATGGGAATTTCCGGCCAGTATGATCACGACGACGTGGTCGCGGCTTATGAGGCGACCATTTCCGCCTGCCGCAATAATGGCAAATGGGCCGGCATGGGCGGCATTTATAACGATCTGGCGGAACGTTACATTCGCATGGGTGTCCGCATGGTGCTGGGCGGCAGCGACTTGAGCTATTTGATGGCAGCGGCACGCGGCCGGGCAGTAGCGTTGCAGGGTATCGATTTGTAAACCAATCTCTGTTAACTTCGGCTCATGAGCGTGTTTCTGTTTGTCTGGCTTTTCTCGGCCTTGGCCGTTGTGGCCATTGTATATCTGGTGAAAAGCCTGCGCCGGCGTCGCCCGGCCGGCCTTGATGATTTTCATTGGCCGGGCCTGATCGTGATCACCCTGATCATTGGGGCGTTTCCGGCCTATCTTTACCACAACCAATCCTCCCGCTCCGTTGCTGTTCCCGATGGGGTGGCAGAGCGGCCGAATTTGGCCAATACGGCGACGAACTAGCCGGTCAAAATAGCTCGGAAGCGCTCCAATTAACTAAGGCCATTGCGGTCCACGGCCATGGCCTTGATCATGGCGTGCACCTTGCGGCCCGGCGCGATGCCCAGCTCCCGTTGCGAGCGTTTGGTGATGCGGGCCCATAGGGGGCTGCCGATGTCGATCAGCACATCAACCTGCGGGCCATCATCCTCGCCAACTTCAACGACCTCTCCGGCAAAGACATTCAGCACGGAAATATCCCGGGGCGGGGTCAATGCCAGGCTGACATCGCGGGCCCGCACTCGCAGACGCAAGGGCGTGCCGATGGCCAGATCAAGGCGCGGCAGCCATAGTTCACCGCCCTGAAAGGACAATCTGGTCAGGGCATCACGGTCGTCCTGCTCGGCAACCGTGGTGGACAGCACGGCACCGGCGTCCCACCTACCCGTCAGGGAGCGCAGATCCAGCCGGGCGGTGATTTCGTCCACCGGGCCCTGGGCCACAACGGCACCATCGGTCATGACCACCAATTGATCCGCAAGGCGCACGATTTCATCCATGTTGTGGGAGACATAGACGATCGAGAGGTCGAACTCCCGCCGCAAATTTTCAATAAACGGTAGGATTTCAGCCCGGCGCGGGGCGTCCAGATTGGCCAGAGGTTCGTCCATCAACAACAATCGCGGCGCCGCCAAAAGGGCCCGGCCGATGGCCACCCGCTGACGTTCCCCACCCGATAGGGTCTTGGGCCGGCGGTCCAACAAGGGGGACAGAGCCAACAAATCAACAACGGTATCGAAATCAACGCTGGCGATGTTCTTGGGGATCAGCCGCCGACCATAATACAGATTGCCGGCCACGGTCATATGCGGGAACAGCCGGCTTTCCTGAAAGACATAGCCAAGGCGGCGCTGTTCCGGCGCCAGGTCAATACCATGGGCGCTGTCAAACAAGACGGTATCGTCGATCGCGATGCGGCCGCGATCCGGGCGCTGCAATCCCGCCAGCATGTTGATCAGGGTGGTCTTGCCGGCGCCGGAAGGACCAAACAGGGCGGCAATGCCGCTCTCAACCTGAAAAGCCGCGCTTATTTTGAAGCCGCCAATATTGGTTGTCAGATCAAGCTCCAGCATCAGGCCAGGCCAATCCGCCGGGCCACCTGTTTGGCCAGATATTGCGATGCCACCAAGGCTAAGATGGCAAGGACCACTGAGATTATTGCCAGCCGGGTCCCCGCCGCCTCGCCACCCGGTACCTGCAGGGCGGAATAAAGCGCCAGGGGCAGGGTACGGGTTTCGCCGGGTACGTTGGCGGCAAAGGTGATGGTGGCGCCAAATTCGCCCAGGCAACGGATAAAGGCCAACAGGACACCGGTCAGGATGCCGGGGCTGGTCAGGGGCAGGGTAATGGTCAGGAACACCCGGACCGGTCGGGCGCCCAGGGTCCGGGCCGCGGTTTCCAGGCGTTGGTCCACCGCCTCCATGGACAGGCGTATCGCCCGCACCAACAGCGGGAAGGCCATGACGGCGGCCGCCAGGGCCGCGCCGCGCCAGGAAAATACCAGATTGACGCCAAACCAATCATGCAGCCAGGCACCCAACGGACCGTTACGTCCGAACAAAACCAGCAGAACATATCCCAACGCCACGGGCGGGAGCACCAGGGGCAGGTGGACCAGGCCGTCCAACAGCGCCTTGCCGGGAAACTCCCGCCTGGCCAGTAGCCAGGCGATGGCAATGCCCGGTATCAGGCTCCACGCCACGGCCCAAAGTGAAACTTTCAGGGATAGCGACAGCGCCTCTATTTCCAGGGGGCTCAACATACGCGCCAGTTAGCGGTGCGGCGGTAGAAAGGTAAAGCCGAAATGTTCGAACACGGCCCTGGCATCGCTGCTTTGCAGGTAGGAAAACACCTTGCGAGACGCGGCGCCGGCCTGGCCTTGTATCAAGGCAAGGGGATAGATGATCGTCTGGTGGCTTTTTGCGGGAAACCGGGCGGCGAGAGCCAGATTTCCCTGCACCCTGGCATCCGTGGTGTAGGCGATGGCGTAACGTCCCTGTCCGCGCGCCAAAAGGGCCAGGGCATCACGGACCGAAGCACCATAAACAGCGCGCCCTTTGACCGCATTCCATTGTTTGAGATACCGCAAGGCCTGACGGCCGTACCGCCCGGCGGGCACATGGGCGGGGTCACCCATGATCAGGCGTTCCTGGCCTAGCGCCTGGCCCAGGTCCGATAGGGTCACGGGCGGCGCGGTATCCGGTCGTCGCAAAAGCACCAGACGGTTGCCCAGCAAATCGATCCGCCCGTTTGGCGCCAGCAGCCCGCGCGCCTGGAGATAGTCAATCCAGGCCAGATCGGCGGACAGAAACAAATGCGCCGGGGCGCCTGCCGCGATGTGCTTGGCCAGGGTCGAGGAGCCGGCGAATGTCGGCCGCAAATGAATATTCAGGTCCCGTTGTACGGCTTCGGTTAGCGCCGATACCGCCTCGGTGGCGGAGGCGGCGGCCAGTATTTCGATCGTTTCGCCCTTTGCGGCGCCCTCGCAGAGGAACAGCGCGGCAAACGGTCCGATCAATTTGCGGAAGGACCTGGCCCGCCGAACCATTCACATGGCCGCTTTTAGGCGTTTGAAACCGGCATCCAGATCCGCGATCAGATCATCGGTGTCTTCCAGGCCGATATGGAAGCGCAGGCATTGCCCCTCGTATGGCCATGGCGTGACACTGCGGGAGATATTGGGATCCTGCGGTAGGACCAGGCTTTCATAGCCGCCCCAGGACGCGCCCATGCCGAACAGTTCCAGATCATCGACAAGGGCGGCGATGGCGCTACGCGGACATGGCTTCAGCGTGGTGCCGAACAGACCCGAGGCGCCGAGGAAGTCCCGCTTCCACAGCGCGTGGCCGGGGTCGTTCGTCAAGGCCGGGTGCATGACCACTTCCACCATATCCTGGCCCCGTAGCCATTCGGCGACCTTTAAGCCGTTTTCCCAATGTTGTTTCAGACGTACGGACAAGGTCCGCATGCCCCGTTGCGCCAGGTAAACATCATCCGGGCCCGCAGCATGGCCCAGCAGACCGGCCATGTTGTCAATCGCGGGCCAGGCCTCTTTCGTGGCGCATGAGGTGCCGATCATAACGTCGGAATGCCCAACGATGTATTTGGTGCCGGCCTGGATTGAGACATCGACGCCCAGCTGGAACGGTTTGCAGAACAGGGGCGAGGCCCAGGTGTTGTCCATCATCACGATACAGCCCTTTTTATGGGCAGCTTCGGCGATGGCGGGTATGTCCTGCATAACGAAAGTAGCCGTCCCCGGCGCCTCCACATAGACGACGCGGGTGTTGTCTTGGATCAGATCCGTGATGGCGGTTCCGATGGCGGGATCATAAAATGTTGTCGAGACATCGTAACGGCTGGCCAGGTCGTTGCAGAAACGCCGGGCCGGGCTGTAGGCGGCATCCGTCATGAGGATATGATCGCCGGCCTTCAGGAAGGCCAACAAAGATCCGGCAATCGCGGCCAGACCGGAAGGATAGACCTGGCAGCGGTCGCCGCCTTCCAGATCGCAGACCATATCCTCCAACGAAAACGTGGTCGGCGTCCCCTTGCGGCCATAGTAGACACCCCGTTCGCCCGCCATTCGCCGTTCCCGGGAATTGTCGAGTGCGTCCAACGTGGGATGCAGGATGGTCGAGGCATGATAAACGGGCGGGTTGACGACGCCGTGATTGTTTTCCGGGTCACGTCCGGACGTGACCAATTTCGTTTCGTCTTTCATGGCGGGAATTCTCAATTCAGAATAATGGGCACGCGGGCCGAAAAGATGTTCCGTGCATAATGCCATCAGCGCTAATTTCGCGCCAATTTTTTCCACGGACGCTTATTGTATTCTGTTGTCGCACGTCGGTTTGTTTGTTACCGTCAAATACGCTTGCGCCCCAAAAGACCAATAATTCTTAATGTCTACGGGGCGTGGCATCAAACAGATGGCGGGGTTTTGTATGAGGCCTCGTTAAAATACTGCGTTCGCAACAACTGTTGAAAACAGGGAAGATCAATCAATGAAAAATACAGCAATTCTGGCATTGGGTGTCGGTGCGGCGATGTTCGCCACGGCCGCCTATGCAGGGACCGTTGACGATATCAAAAAACGTGGCGAGCTGATTTGCGGCGTCACCACCGGTCTGGCCGGCTTCGCCGCGCCGAACGACAAGGGCGAATGGGCCGGTTTCGACGTGGATGTCTGCCGCGCGGTCGCGGCCGGCGTGCTTGGCGATTCCATGAAGGTTAAATTCGTGCCCACGACCGGCAAAAGCCGTTTCCCCGCCCTGCAGTCCGGTGAAGTGGACATGCTGGCCCGGAACACCACCTGGACCTTTGACCGGGATGTGAAGCTTGGCTTTGAATTTGCCGGCGTCAACTTCTATGACGGCCAGGGCTTCATGGTTCGCAAGGATCTGGGTGTTAAATCCGCTATGGAACTGGACGGCGCCACGGTTTGCGTCACCACCGGCTCTACCACGGAATTGAACCTCGGTGATTTCTTCCGCGCCAACAACATGAAATATGTGCCGGTCGTGTTCGAAAAATCCGATGAAATCCGCGCCGGCTATATCGCCGGTCGTTGCGATGCCTACACCACTGACCGTTCCGGTCTGGCCGCCCAGCGTTCGCAGATGCCGAACCCGGATGCCCACGTGGTATTACCCGAAGTGATCTCGAAAGAGCCCTTGGGCCCGTTGGTCCGTCATGGCGACAACCAGTGGGGCGACGTGGTGCGTTGGACCCTGAATGTCATGATCATTGCCGAGGAAAAAGGCCTGACCGCCGCCAACGTAGGCGGCATGCTGGGCTCCACCAACGATCCTGAAGTCAAGCGTTTGCTTGGTGGTGAAGGTGAATATGGTGCGCGTCTTGGTCTCTCCAATGATTGGGCGATGAACATCATCAAGCAGGTCGGCAACTACGGCGAAAGCTATGAGCGGAATATCGGCCCGAACACGCCGGTCAAACTGGCTCGTGGCGTTAATGGTCCGTGGAACAAGGGTGGAATTCTGTATTCGCCTCCCTTCCGTTGATCTAGTCCGTGACTAACTCTTAGGCGTTACGTGTCCGGTCTTGCGAGGCCGGGCACGTCGCGTCCTTAACTGTCGATCATGAACGTCCGAGGACCGTGCGTCAGGGATCAAGCCGTTTAAGGTAGATCTTTCCGATCGGTTCGGTGTCGTTGCTGAGGTTCGGTGTCGTAGCCGAGGAATGTTTGGGTACGGGGGGTGTGATGGCCGTAGCTGAAGGAGCGGTAAGGCCCGCAAAAGCGTCTTGGTTCTATGACGCCCGCGTTCGTGCCGTTGTGTATCAAGTGGTCATGGCCGGTTCGGTGGTGTTCTTTTTCGCCTGGCTAACCAACAATACATTGGCCAACCTGGAGCAAAGGGGTATTTCCAGTGGCTTTGAATTTCTAAATCACCCCGCCGGCTTTGGCATTACATTTTCATTAATCGAAGTTTCCGAGGCATCGCCTTATAAAAGAGTTTTTCTTGTTGGCGTCCTCAATACATTATTTGTTTCCGCGATTGGCGTTGTGTTGGCCACGTTGCTCGGCTTTACCCTTGGCGTCATGCGACTATCGAAAAATTTCATTATTTCCCGTCTGGCCGCGGTGTATCTTGAAACATTCCGGAATGTGCCGCTGCTACTGCAGATGTTGTTTTGGTACACTGGTGTCATGCTCGCCTTCCCGACGGTGCGCGATGCCATCATCATTTCGGACAATGTCTATTTAAGTATTCGCGGCCTTAATTACCCCTCGATCGTTCCCGAACCTGGCTTCATGGCCATACCGATCGCCTTTGTGGTGGGGATTGTCGCCACGATAATAATGCGAAAATTGGTTAAACGCCGGCGCGATGCCACGGGTCAGGATTTCCCGACGGTATGGGTCGGCATTGGCTTGGTTGTTGGACTGCCGGTCTTAGCGGCATTGGTTACCGGATTGCCCTGGAGCCGGGATATACCGGAACTGAGGGGTTTCAATTTCAGGGGCGGATCAGTTGTCATTCCCGAATTCATGGCCTTATTGCTGGCCCTGTCCATGTATACCGCCGCTTTCATTGGTGAAATCGTGCGGGCGGGGATCCAGGCCGTATCTCACGGACAATCGGAAGCGGCGCATGCGTTGGGCGTCAAACCATCCACGACGCTACGCCTGGTCATCATTCCTCAGGCCATGCGGATCATTATTCCGCCCTTGATATCTCAATATCTCAACTTGGTGAAAAACTCGTCTCTCGCTCCGGTCATCGGTTACCAGGAGATAACCCACCTTTGGGCCGGTACGGTGTTGAACCAATCCGGCCAGGCGCTGGAATGCATGGCGATGATAATGGCGACCTACTGCGTCATTTCCCTAAGTATATCGGGGATAATGAACTGGTATAATGCGCGCGTTGCGCTGGTGGAAAGGTAGCGCCATGAGCCAGATCGATTATGGCGAAACACAGGCCGTTTTCACGCCAAGGCCAGACCTGCCGCCACCCGCCGCGACTGTGGGTGTCCTGGGTTGGGTGCGGGCCAATTTGGTTCCCAATTGGTTCAATGCCGTCATCACTTTGGTGGGTCTCGGTGTTATTTACTACATCGTTTCCGGCTTGCTGACATGGGCGGTTTTTGACGCCCATTTTGCCGGTAATAGCCGCCAAGCCTGCAAGCCGAATGTCAATATCGTCATGGATAAGGTGGCCACCACGGGAATTTTGCCCGATGGCACGACCTTGCAGCTTGAAACCACCGCGGCGCGTGTCGCCGTCCCCGAAGGCGTATCGCCCAATGTTCGTTGGGAACGCCGTATCGAACCCAGACCACAACGGGTAGCGGGTGGACGGTACGCCAGGGTGGCGGTGGAAGAGGACCATATAATCGAGGGGGCTTGCTGGGTCTTCATATTTGTCCGCTTCGATCAGTTCATTTATGGATTTTACCCCAAGGATGAGCGCTGGCGACCCACCGTCGTCATCGGCGTTGGGCTATTGTTGATTTTCTATATGTTGACGGACGGTCTGCCTCATCGGGGTCGCGTCGCGATGTTCCTTTTGCTACCGTTCCCCGTTATCGCCTACTTCATGTTTTCCGGCGGGGTATTGGGCCTCGAATATGTGAGCAACGACAAATGGGGTGGTTTACTTCTGACCATCATCATTTCCTCCGTGGCGATAACCGGCGCCTTGCCGCTTGGTATTGCCCTGGCCTTGGGGCGGCGGAGCGTGATGCCGATCATTCGATGGTTCTGTATCGTTGTGATCGAGTTCTTCCGCTCGGTACCGATGATAACAATTCTGTTCATGGCCATGGTGGTGCTGCCGCTGTTCCTGCCGCCGGGAACGGTTTTTGATCAATTGCTGCGGGTTTTGATCGGCGTGACCATATTCATCGCCGCCTACACGGCGGAGGTCGTGCGTGGTGGTCTGCAGGCCTTGCCAAAAGGGCAGTATGAGGCGGCGGATGCCCTGGGTCTCGGTTACTTCAAAATGATGCGGCTGATTATCCTGCCGCAGGCCTTGCGCATCATGATACCGGCCATCGTTTCATTGTTTATCGGCATCTTCAAGGACACGACCTTGGTGCAGATCGTTGGCCTGAACGATCTTTTGACCATGATGCAATTGGGCGTCGCCGATGCGGAATGGACTGGTTTGTCGAAGGAAGGTTACGTCGTTTGCGGCCTGATTTTCTTCTTATTCTGCTTCTCCATGTCGCGGTACTCCATGTACCTCGAACGCAAGCTCCACACCGGCCATTAATCGCCCGGACATAGGGAATATCTCATGAGCGCCACAGACACAGAACTTGATGTTGAGGTCGATCAATCAAAGATGAAGATCTCGGACGAGATCGCCATTCAAATTACCGACATGAACAAATGGTATGGCTCGTTCCATGTCCTCAAGGATATCAATCTGACGGTCAATCAGGGCGAGCGCATCGTCGTCTGCGGGCCGTCCGGGTCGGGAAAATCAACCTTGATCCGCTGCATCAACCGCTTGGAAGAGCACCAACAGGGGCAGATTTTGGTGGATAATGTGGAACTGTCCAATGATCTGAAGAATATTGATGCCGTCCGCCGCGAGGTCGGCATGGTGTTTCAGCATTTCAATCTGTTTCCCCATTTGACGGTCTTGGAGAATTGCACGCTGGCACCGATTTGGGTCCGTAAAATGCCAAAGGTCGAGGCGGAAGAGATCGGCATGCGTTTTCTGGAAACCGTGCGTATTCCCGAACAGGCCCATAAATTCCCCGGTCAGCTTTCGGGTGGACAACAGCAGCGCGTGGCCATTGCCCGGTCGTTGTGCATGAACCCGCGTATCATGCTGTTTGACGAGCCAACATCGGCCCTTGATCCGGAGATGATCAAGGAAGTGCTGGAGGTCATGATCCAACTAGCGGAACAGGGCATGACCATGATCGTCGTCACCCATGAAATGGGTTTCGCGCGGAAAGTCGCCAATCGCGTGATCTTCATGGATGCGGGCGAGATCGTTGAACAGAACGAACCGGAAGAGTTCTTCAACAACCCCAAATCCGACCGCACCCAGCTATTCCTGAGCCAAATTCTTACTCACTAATCGTATTTGGCCGGTTTCTTACGGTGAGTATCCCCTTGATTTTTCGTTACATGTAACGATAATTGTTACAGGTAACGAGCTCGATAGCAGGGATTTTCATCGCATGAGCACAAGCGCAGAACGACAAAGACGCCGACGTGCGCGTCTACGCCAGGAGGGTAAGATCGATATTTCGGTATCGGTGCCCTATGGCCGTCGCCAGGCGTTGCGTGAATATGCGCGGCAATTAAATGATTATGAAACGGTGCCGATCCCGGATGGACGTCTGCGGAAAGTCCTGTCCGGCCTAAAGTCCATGAGGACGGATTTGCAGGCGGCGGGTGTCCAACATGCCGGTGTCTTCGGCAGTGTGGCTAGGGGAGATGACGGGCCTGAAAGCGACATAGATATTCTGATCCATATAGATCACGAACGGGTTAAAGGGCTTTTGCAATACATCGGAATTTGCGCGGACATTCAGGCGTCATTCAAAGAGATATTTCCAGGCGTTGATGTGGATGTGGCAAACCAGGAGACATTGAAACCTGGCATCCGGGACGCAACTGAACGGGACTCTATCTATGCCTTCTGAAGATCCCATCGTTCGCCTTGGTGACATCATCGAGAATGCAAGACGCATTCGTGACTACACAGCTGATTTGACCCGCGAGACATTTTTGCAGGATCAAAAGACCATTGATGCCGTAGAGCGTTGTTTTGAAAGGATAGCCGAAGCATCACGTAAAATTGGTGACCGTTTCGACGCGAAATATCCCGAACTTAAACTCAATAATTTGCGAGGCTTTGGAAATATTCTACGCCACGATTACGAGAGCATCGCACCTCATCTTTTGTGGTCGTTCAAGGAGAACGAACTTGCCGGTTTGGAGGCAATGGCACAATCTGAATTGGCGGAACTGGCGAGGTTGAAAGATTGATCCGCCCTTTTAAGCAAAATCCAGAATATTGTCCGGGTCCTGCCAGGGGGCGGGAACTTCCTGGCGGTCATAGGGGCGGAAGCCCATGCGCTGGTAGAGGGGCAGGGCCTTGGGGTGATCCAGGGTGCAGGTGTTGACCAGCACGCGGTCTGGTTCCTTTTGCCACATCATATCCAGGGCCTGAACCAGCAGATAGGGGCCAAGGCCAAGGCCGATGTAGTCGGGCATGATGCCGAAATAAGCCAATTCAAGGTCGGGCATCCGGCGTCCGTCCAGTTCGAAAAAACCGGCCGGCGTGCCGCCCACGTACAGTACGTAGACTTCGACTTTGTCGTCCTGAATGATATTCGCCAGTTCCTCGTCGGATAGTTTCTTGCGATCCGTCCAGTACCAGGGCCGTCCCACGGCGTCATAGAGGTAGCGGTAGAAATTCACGGAGATATCGTGGGCGCCCATCAGGGCGTATTGCCGGGTTTTCGGCACGATCTGGGGCAGGGAGGGGCGTGCCAGCATCTCGAGGTAAGTGATGATGACCGGCGCGTCGTCCATCTGATGACCAACCGCCAGGGCGTTGCCGTCCAGGCGCCGGCTCATGGTGGTGACCGGCTCCACGCGATAGCCCAGACGCTGGTAAAAGCCGACCACATCGGTATTGCTGCCACGCACCATGAGGTGAATTTTCGGCACGCCCTGGGCTTTCAGGTGATCCTCCGCCGCGCGTACGATACGCCTGCCCAAAAGTTGGCCTTGGCGGTCCGGTTCCACGGCTACGTAGTAGATCCAACCCCGATGGCCGTCCTGGCCCACCATTGCCGTGGCCACCACCTTGCCTTCGTCTTCAAGGACTAGAATTTCGCCGTGACCGCCCGCCAGGCAGAAAGCGATATCCTTGCGTGGGTCATTCAAGGGGTTCTGCATCAACCCCGCGCGCTGCCACAGATCGGCGATAGCGGTTTCGTCGCCGTCTTGGTAGTTGCGCAATTTCATCGGCTTCAGGTGACGATAGGGGTGTCGTCGCGGCTGCCCCATTCGGACCAGCTGCCGTCGTACAAGGTATTGGCCGTATGTCCCAATACACTCAATCCCAGCAGCAACACCGCCGCCGATACACCCGAGCCACAGGACGTCACGACAGGTTTGTCCAGATCCACGCCCGCGTCGCCAAACAGGGTCCGCAATTGCGCCGCGCTCTGCAAAGTTCCGTCGTCATTCAACAATTTGTCATAGGGCAGGTTGTGGGCGCCCGGCATATGCCCCGACCGCAAACCGGCCCGCGGCTCCGCCGCCGTGCCATCGAACCGTCCGGCGCCGCGGGCATCCAGTATTTGCGTCTCGCCACCTTGATCGATCAGGGCCAGCATATGTTCGACGGAGCGGACCATATCCGGTTGGTAATCGGCGCAGAAGCTGGCGGGGGAAGGCGTTGCGACCGTGCTTTCAACCGCACGGCCCTCGGCCCGCCATTTGCCGAAACCGCCGTCCAGGACCGCGACCTTCTCATGACCAAAGGCCCGAAACATCCACCAGACCCGGCAGGCCCCGGTCAGTTTGCCGCCGTCGTAGGTCACGACCAGGTCGTCATTGCCAATCCCCATGGCCCCAACGGCGTCCGCGAAGGCCACCGGATCAGGAAACATGTGGGGCAGATCACCGCCGGGCGCGCAAACCACATCGATATTGAACCGTTGCGCACCCGGAATGTGGCCGTCGGCATATTCCGCATTGGCATCCCGGTTTTCGGCGGGCAAATAGAATGAGCCGTCCAGTATTTTCACCTTATCCAGATTATCGGCCAGCCAGTCGGTCGAAAGCGTGGGAGATGTATTCATAAATTACCTCAGAAAAATCTTATAGTTAGTTGAAACCACTATGTAAATTCAATAGACACGCGGCGGTTTTGTCGGCCTTTTTTCTCAATCTTGCGGACCCTGACCTCACCGATTTCCGAAGTGTTGGCCACATGGGTGCCACCGCAGGGCTGCAAATCACAACCATCCACATCAATCAATCGAACCCGGCCCTGGCCCATGGGTGGTTTGACCGACATGGTCTTCACCAGGTCCGGTTGGGCCGCCAGATCCTCGTCGCTGATCCAATCGGTGCTGACCGGATGGGCTTCCTGGATCAATTCATTCAGCCGGGTCGTGATGGCCTCTTTCTCGACGGTCATTTCTGGCATGTCGAAATCCAGCCGGCCCTTGCCGTCACTGATCTGACCGCCGGTCACGGGATATTCCACGACCGAGGACAGCAGGTGCAAACAGGTATGAATGCGCATCAGGCGATGGCGGACGTCCCAATCGATTGACGCGGTGACCGCCGTGCCCACGGCCGGTAAATTCTGGCCCTCGGCGGGGACATGGACGACATCGTCCGCGCCTTCGCCCTTAACGGTCGTGGCAATGGTTATTTCGCCACCGTCAGCCAGGCGCAAGCTGCCCGTGTCGCCCGGTTGGCCGCCGCCCGTGGGATAAAATACCGTGCGGTCCAGTTCGATACCGCCGCGCTCATTAATGGCGGTTATGGTGGCCTCGCAGCTCTTGGCATAAGGGTCGTCGCGGAACAGCAATTCGGTCATTGGGCGCCTCTGATTATCGCTAGCTCATCCAGCTTGGAACAGGCAAGCCGTTTTCGGTCAGGAAGGGGACATTAAACATTTTGCTTTGATAGCGCTGTGCGCCATCGCAAAGCAAGGTCACAATGGTATGGCCGGGGCCCATTTCCTGGGCCAGGCGGATGGCGCCCGCCACATTGACGCCCGATGAGGAGCCCAATACCAGGCCTTCCTCGATAATCAGGTCAAAGGCAATCTGCAGTGATTCTTCGTCGGGGATCAGAAACGGCTTATCGACCACCAAGCCTTCCAGATTGGCGGTGATACGACCCTGGCCGATGCCTTCGGTCATGGAGGAACCCTCCGCCTTCAATTCGCCGTTGGCATAATAGTTGTACAGCGCGGCGCCGGGGGGATCGGCCAGGCCTATGGCAACGGACGGGTTCTGCTCCCGCAGATATTGCGCGATGCCGGCCAGGGAACCGCCCGAGCCGACGGCGCAGATGAACCCATCGACCTTGCCGTCGGTCTGGCGCCAGATCTCCGGGCCGGTTGTTTCATAATGGCCCTGACGGTTGTCCACATTGTCGAATTGATTGGCCCAGATAGCGCCTTCCGGATGGCTGGCGGCGATTTCGGCGGCCAGACGGCCGGAATATTTGATGTAATTATTGTCGTCACGGTAGGGCAGGGCGGGGACCTGACGCAAATCGGCGCCGCACATGGTCAACATGTCCTTTTTTTCCTGGGTCTGGGTCTCCGGAATAACAATAACCGTCTTATAGCCCCGGGCGTTGGCCACCAGCGCCAGGCCGATGCCGGTATTTCCCGCCGTGCCCTCGACGATAATGCCGCCTGGTTTCAGCTCGCCCCTGGCTTCCGCCGCCTTGACGATGGCCAGGGCGGCGCGATCCTTGACCGAGCCGCCGGGATTGAGGAATTCCGCCTTGCCGTAAATTTCGCACCCGGTCAGCTCGGATGCCTTTTGCAGACGGATGAGTGGCGTATTACCGATACTGTCTATGAAACCCTGACGAACGTCCATGATCTGCTCCGCGACCTGAATTCATGATTTTTCGCAGACTAGGCGCTTTGCCCAAACCGGACAAGTAAATGGCGCTAAATCACCAAAAAATCAGGTGAAATCAGTCCAGCCATTGCCGGCGGATCTGCTCGCGATGCAAGGCCAGCCATTGTAGGGCGACGATCGCCGGGGCGGCATTGATCCGGCCGTCATCCAGTGCCGCCATCACATCGGCGAAGGGCATGACCACCACCTTGATGTCTTCGCCTTCTTCCGCAAGGCCGTGAACGCCACCCGCCGTGGCGGCGTCGGTGCGGGCACAATAGATCGAGATATGCTCACTGACGGCGCCGGGGGAGGTAAAGCAATCCAGGGCGTGCGTGATATTGTCCAGTTCGATGCTGGCCTCCTCCATGGCCTCCCGACGCACCACGTCTTCTAATTCTTCGCCCTCCTCGATACCACCGGCGACCACTTCAAGGCACCAGGGCTGATCGCCGCGGGCAAACGGGCCGATGCGGAATTGCTCGATCAGCACCACCTCGTCGCGCACCGGATCATAGGGTACGACCAGGACGGCATGGCCACGTTCCAATACTTCGCGCCTGATCTCCGCCCCCATGCCGCCCTGATGCAGGCTGTGGCGCAGCCGGTAAGCGTCGACCCGGTAATAACCTTGAAAGACCGTTGTCCGTTCAATGACGTCTACCTTGCGGTCCATATCAGCCATGGCTTTCGTCCTCCGCCGGGGCCGGCACGACGCGGCGCACCAATGTACCGATCGTCAGACCCTGAACCAGAATCGAAAAGACCACGACGGCGTAACAAACCGTGACGATGGCGTCCTTTTCCGTACCCGCCGGCAGTGACAGGGCCAAGGCGACCGAAATACCGCCCCGCAGGCCGCCCCAGGTCAAGACCGGGATCGCGCCCTTGGTAAAGTCGCGAAATTGCCCCAGCACGCCGATGGGAATGGCCACGGCGACGAAACGGGCCCCCAGCACCAGGGGAATGGCGATCAACGCCACCCAGAACAGCCCCGGCGAGACCGACAGCAATACCACCTCGAGGCCGATCAACAGGAAAAGCACCGCGTTCAGAATTTCGTCGATCAGGCTCCAGAAATTGGTCAGATGCTCCCGCGTGGTCTCGCTCATGGCGAGGCGCGTGCCATGGTTGCCGATCAACAGGCCTGCCACCACCACCGCAATGGGGCCGGAGGTGTGCAACAGATGCGCGACCTCGTATGTGATGGTCACCAGGGCCAGGGTGATGATGATTTCCAGATTGTATTCATCAATTGAGCGCAGGGCCCAAAAGGCGACGGCCCCCGCCGCCAGACCCAGCACCGCGCCGCCAACGGCCTCCCGCAAGAACAGGATGGCGATACCGCCCGGATCGATGGCGCCGCCATTGCCCCCGCTGGTCGCCATGGCCAGCAGTATGACGAAAACCACGACGCCGACACCGTCATTGAACAGGCTTTCGCCGGCGATCTTGGCTTCCAGACCGGCCGGTACCTTCGCGGTCTTCAATATGCCCAGCACGGCCACCGGATCGGTGGGTGAAATCAAGGCGCCGAACACCAGGCAATAAATCAGCGGCAGACCCAGTCCGACAAGATCAAAGGCCAGCCATATCCCGCCCCCCACAATTGCCGTGGAAACCAATAGCCCGCCCGTGGCCATGGCCGCGATGGGCCAGCCGCGCCGGGCCAGTTGGCCAAGATCCACGTGCAGGGCGCCGGCAAACAGCAAAAACCCCAGCATGCCGCGCATCAAGGTATCGGTGAAATCAATGTCGATCATGGCCGCCCGCAGGCCCGGACCGACGCCCCAGCCCGGTACGATGGTATCGATGGCTAAGGCGGCCAGGGAGGCGACCATGGCGATCATCACCAGTCCGATGGTCCGGGGCAGGCGCAGGAAGCGATGATTGATGTAGCCGAATACGGCGGCCAGACCCAGCAGGGTGGCAAGATCACGGCTAAGATGTTCCATGATTGGTCCGGTCAGACCTTTACCCGCATTCGAAAGGCTGGTTCGGTATCACCAATGGCATTGATCATTTGGCTTTCTCCGGGAAAGGCGTCAGGGAGAACACCGCATCGCCATTCACAGTCAGCTGCCCATCGGGTCGTACCGCCAGGGCGAACAACAGGCCCTTGCCGCCATCGATGGGCCGGCCCTTCTTGACCAAATCGGCAATGGGCCCCACGTCCTGCAGGCCCAAGGTGGTAAGTACCTTGCCCAAACCCCGTAGCCGTAAATCGCCGCCGCCGACAAAGCCGGCCTTGGCGACAGCATCGGCCAAAAGGGTCAGGCCGAGGGTGATGTCGTAATCACGGGCGGTAACCTTGGCCTGTTTCAGGCGCAACACCGTGGCCGCGGCGCTTAAATCCCGTTGCAGACGTTTGAATACTTCTGGCCCGGAGCTTACCTTACCCGCCAGGGCAACCTCGACCGATGTCGTAACACCCTCATTGACGATGGTATCGATCGGCATGTTTTCCAGGCTCAGAATAATTTCCATATCCTGGGGCACCATGTCCTCGGGCGCCGCGCTGTCGGTCCCGCGAAGGCCGTTGTGTCGGACGGTCAATTCAAAATTGAGCAATTTCTGGTCCGGGCTGGATAACTGAAAACCATAATCAGCTTCCGCCAACTGAAAGTCGCCCTGGTCCGGGCTTTGCACGGAAAGTCCCGCTATCCTGACCCGCAGACCGACACCGCTCGCCATGGTAAGAATTTTGTCCAATGCGGGCATGCCGCCCGCCTTGGCCTTTTCGCCATTCTCCTTCGCTGCCACTTTGGCGGCACGGCTGGATAAGTTCAGGCCGCGCATGTCCAGAACCAAGGCGACGCTGTCCAACCGGACATTGCCCTGTTCCTCATTGGTTATGTCTAGATCACTGAGCGAAAGGCGCATGGGCCCGGTCCACAGACCTTGTTTCTCAACCACGTCCGATTTGACCAAAACCTCACCGATGCGCCCCATCTCGCCGCTGCCGTCGAACAGCAGCGCCAGTTGGCCCAGACGAAATTCGAATTCAGTGGTGGTTTCCAGCCTGCGGTCCCAGCGCAATCTGCCCAGCCGTTCGGCCATTGTGATCCGACCGCTGGAGCCATCATCATTCTTGTAACGTACTTCGTTGGGTAATTCGAAGGTAACCAAATCATACCGGTCATCAAGACGTTCAAACCGTGCCGTTATATCTCCCAAATCCAACGTATTTCCGGTATTGGACTGGTATACGATGTCCGGCACAAGAATTTGAACGGCGCCGTCTTGTTCCCGCGCCCGTAACACGCCGTAATGAAGCGCGCCGTCCTCGGCTATCGCTTCGCTGATCGCCAGCAACATTTCCTCGACCGACCATTCGACACGTTCCATTTCGGTCATCTGGGCAATAGGCTTGGGTGGCTTGCGGGGCTTTCGTTTGACGGCAACTTTCTTCTTTTTGGGCTTTGCTGCCTTATCGTTCGCCGCCTTATCGTTCGCCGCCTTATCCTTCGCGACCTTATCCTTCGCCTTCAGCTGCCGCAGTAAATCCTGTCCCGGTTTGTAGCCTTGTTCTGCGGCCCGGCCTGCCCATTCCAGGGCTTTTTCCTTGTCCGCTTCGACACCCCGACCCTTATGAAACATTACGGCAAGGCTGTATTGCGCCCGGGCATCTCCCTGTTGCGCTAACTCCAGCCAAACATCCAGGGCGCCGGCATAATCACCCAGGGAATATAATCGTTGGCCATATT
>JABIRL010000063.1 GCA_018667855.1 Rhodospirillaceae bacterium | reverse complement strand
TAGCCAACGAACCCGGCATACGGTCGGCGTTGCGGCAAGTGGCCCCGTCCCTGCCCCGGCAGCCAGATCCTATCGCCGGGTTTTGTGCTTTTTGCTTACCATTTTCCATGTGCTGAAATATCCCTGGGAGTTTTCAATGCACATGGATTGGTAATGGCGGTGTGACTATATATCCTTTGTATTGATTCGTTCGCGCGACGGCGGGCGGACGGCAAAACATAACGAGCGGTAAAGTAATCCAAATGAACGACCTGTTTACACAATCAGGCAAACCGAACCCCGGCAACAATGGCGGACGGGGCGGCCGGGGCGGCCGGGGCACCAAGGCGGATAGTTACTCCGCCAAGGATATCGAGGTTTTGGAGGGGTTGGAGCCGGTGCGCCGCCGTCCGGGGATGTATATTGGCGGCATCGATGAAAGAGCCCGCCATCATTTGGCGGCCGAAGTTCTGGATAACGCCATGGACGAGGCGGTGGCCGGTTTCGCGGATCGGATCACCGTGGATCTGGCCGCCGACGGCACCCTGACCGTGACAGACAATGGCCGTGGCATACCCGTCGACCCCCACCCCAAATACAAACCGAAATCAGCCCTGGAAGTCATCATGACGACCCTGCATTCGGGCGGTAAGTTCTCTGACAAGGTTTATCAGACGGCCGGCGGTCTGCATGGCGTGGGAATTTCCGTCGTCAACGCACTGTCCGAGACCATGTGGGTGGAAGTGGCGCGTGACCGTAAGTTGTGGCGCCAGGAATACAGCCGCGGCGCACCACAGAGCAAATTGCTGGACTTGGGAACGGTCGCGAACCGGCGCGGCACGACCATCGCCTGCCGCCCGGATCCGGAAATCTTTGGCGCCGATAGGCATTTCCTGCCAGCCCGGATCTATCGCATGGCGCGGTCCAAGGCGTACCTGTTTCGCGGCGTACAAATCCGTTGGACCTGCGCGCCGGAACTCATCACGGGTAAGGATCAAACACCGCCCGAGGCGGTACTGCATTTTCCCAATGGCTTGGTCGATTTTCTCGCAGCCACATTGGGGGACGGCCCCACTGTCACCCCGCAACCCTTTGCCGGGCGTGCCGAATTGACGGAATCCAAGGGCGAAGTTGAATGGGCCATGCACTGGCCGTTGGAGAGCGAGGGTTTCGTAAACTCCTATTGCAACAGCATTCCCACCAGCCAGGGCGGCACCCATGAAACCGGTTTTCGCACCGCCCTGACCAAGGGTTTGAAGGCTTATGGTGAGATGGTGGGCGTACGCAAGGCCAGCCAGTTGACCGGCGATGATATTCTGCTGCCGGCGGCGGCCATGTTGTCGGTCTACATCACCGAGCCGCAATTCAGCGGCCAGACCAAGGAAAAACTCTCCAACTCGGAGGCCGCCCGCTGGGTCGAGACCATCGTGCGCGACCATTTCGACCATTGGCTGTCGGGCGACCCCGAAGCGGCCAACCGGCTGTTGGCATGGGGTATCGAACGGGCGGATGAACGCCGCCGCCGCCGGGACGAGCGGGACATCAAACGCAAGTCGGCATCGCGCCGGGTGCGGCTGCCGGGCAAACTGTCGGATTGTTCGCAAAATGCCGCCGCCGGCAGCGAGCTATTCATTGTCGAGGGCGACAGCGCCGGCGGCTCCGCCAAACAGGCGCGCAACCGGAGTAATCAGGCAATCCTGCCTCTGCGGGGAAAAATCCTCAACGTCGCCTCGGCCACGGCGGAAAAATTAAAGGCTAATCAGGAATTAAGCGATTTGCTGCTGGCCATGGGCTGCGCCACCAGATTGCGATACCGGGAAGATGATCTGCGCTACGAAAAGATCATCATCATGACCGATGCGGATGTTGACGGCGCCCATATCGCCTCATTGTTGATGACGTTTTTCTTCCGTGAATTGACGGATTTGGTGCGCCAGGGGCACCTTTATCTGGCATTGCCGCCGCTATATCGCATCAGCCAGGGTGGAAAGACGCTCTATGCCCGGGACGAGGCCCACAGAGAAGAATTGCTGGGATCGGAATTCCAGGGCCGGGGCAAGGTGGAAACCTCCCGTTTCAAAGGTCTCGGCGAAATGCCGCCCCGGCAGTTGAAGGAAACCACCATGGACCCGAAACACCGCACATTGTTGCGGGTCGTGATGCCGGATGACGATGGCGAAACCAGCCGATTGGTGGAGCAGTTAATGGGCCGGAAGGCTGATTCACGATATCGATACATCCAGGACAACGCTCGTTTCGTCACGGACCTGGACGTTTAGACGGCGAATACCTATCTATCGCCATATGGCGTTTACCTGATAGGAGATTTGCCATGTCCGCTTCAGCTATATCGAAGACCCTGATCGGTAGTCTGGTTGTCAGTTTTTTATTGGTGGTTCAATGCGCCAATGGCGCCACCATCACCCGCGACGATCATTATCCGTTTTATACTCCCGGCCTGGTGCAATACGTGGCCGCCAAGGGTGTATTTCCGGCCGTTGTCGTCGCCAACCCATTCGGTGCCGGCGCGGACGGCGCGCTGCTGGCGCATATGGAACTGCCGGGCAACTTCCCCCCCGCGCCATTCGCGGCAACTACGGCGCAAGCCAGGGACGATGGCCACCTGGTGATAGTCTTCAATCCCATACTGGCGTCCAGCGGCCATGGCGCCTGTGCCAGGCCGGGCCGGCAAACGGCACCTGCCTCTCCGTCGAACGCGACAATGCGCCTGCAGATCGCTTTCTGCTATGACCATGAGGTGGTCAGCGAAGCCTTCATGGAAATGCCCCGGCCCACGGGACCGGACGACCGGGCCTTTGGCCAGGCCATGGCACAATTGTTGATGGTTCTGTTGCCAAGCGAAAGCCCCAACCGTGGTGATTGCCGGGATCCGTCGACGAACAACTGTTAAGCGCCGCTAGAGCAACCCGCAGTCAATTGGATTCAATTGACTGCGGATAAGTTGCTCTATCTTAAAGGTTTTAGCGCATGGCTGCGCGTTCAATTGAACGCGACATGCGCTAGGCCAGCCATTCCCGCATGGCCTGGTTAACCTCGTCCGGCCGTTCCATGGTGCTCAAATGGCCGCAATCCTCGATCACCCGCAGTTCAGCGCCCGGGATCGCGGCCTGAATTTCCTCGTGCCGGGCCACGGGCGTCAAGGCGTCCTGGCCGCCCACCAGAACCAAGGTGGGGCATTCGATGCCGCCAAGATCGCGGCGGCTGTCGGGACGGCCGATAATCGCGGTCTGCTGCCGGATAAAGCCGTCCCGCCCCACATCCAGGGCCATCTTCTTGACGGCATCGACCAGGTTGCCGTCGGCCAGGCGGTCGGGGTGTATGAATTGCGATATCAGACGATCGGTCATGCCGAGAAAGCGTCCGACCTGCGCTTGTTTGATGTAGTTGCGGCGCAGCTTGCGCCGGTCGTCATCATCATCCCGGGCGGTTGTGTCCAGCAAGGCCAGGCGATCCACACGGTGCGACGCGCGGCGCATGATCTCGAACGCCACATAGCCGCCAAACGACAGGCCCGCCAAGGCAAACCGCGG
>JABIRL010000190.1 GCA_018667855.1 Rhodospirillaceae bacterium | reverse complement strand
CTCATAATATTTCAAGGTGCCGCCGATATGCGGGGTCACCACAAGGGCGATTTCGACCCGACCATCACCATCAAAATCCGCGACCGCCGCTGGGTTTAACCAGCGATACGGCAAACCGATGGCCGGGGTTTCGGCCACGATCGCCAATTCGTTCGGACCCGGACGCAAAACCGCTAGAGCCGCGCCCCGATTCAGATACGATCGCACCACCAATAATTCGTCCCCGCCGTCGCCGTCCAGATCCGCCAGGCGAACGCGGCGGTCCTCGAACACCGAGTCCGGCGGCAGGTTGAACGACAGTACACGGCCGTCGCGCATTTGCGCCCGCACGCCGGCGGCTTCGATGGCGTCACCCAAAACGCCGTGATCATAACGTTTGGTGGGAACGACCAGCCAGGCGGCCGATATATCCTGCCCGCCCATTGTGACAATACCGTCGGGCAGCATATCCGGTCGCCGCTCTCCGGCCTTCATCTTGAAATCCGGCAACGGCAGCAGACGCACCGCGCCATTTTTCAAAACGACTTGCTGAAAAGCAGGGCCGTTGGATGTGGCGACCTTGGCAACGATCTGCTGTTCGAACTTGAACAACGCCGTAACCGGGTTGTCCGGTTGATGGCGCAGCATGCCGGCGAAGGTCGTCATCGCGGGGAGCCAGCAGATCAAGGCCAGAACGGCACATTTGAATCCTATTCGCATGTGCTTCAATCCTCGATAATCGCCACGGCCCGCGTCCAACCAGCGGATGCGCCCCTGATTTTCATGGGAAAGCAGGCAACGGTGAAGCCGGTATCAGGCAGGCTTTCCAAATTATGCAGCTTCTCCAGATGGCAATAACCGATATTGCGTCCGGCTCGATGCCCCTCCCATATAAGTGCGGCATTCTTGCTTTCCTGATAGCGTTCGGCGGTAAAGCTGAACGGCGCATCCCAGGACCAGGCATCCGTGCCGGTCAGACGAACGCCGCGCTCCAACAGATACATGGTCGCATCCAGCCCCATGCCACAGCCCGTATCCACATAGTTGTCGCCACCAAAGGTAGCCCCGGCGGCGGTGTTGACCACGACGATTTCCAGCGGCGAAAGCGTATGTCCAAGCCGCTTCAATTCGCCTTCGACGTCGTCGGCCGTAATGACATAGCCGTTCTCGAAATGCCGGAAATCGAACTTCACACCCGGCTGAAAACACCACTCCAGGGGGACTTCGTCTATGGTGATGGCCGGTTGCCCCCCATCCATGGTGGAGGCGAAATGATAGGGCGCATCCAGATGGGTGCCGTTATGTGTCGACAGTGAAACCCGCTCCACCGCCCAGCCCTCGCCATCGGGCAAATCCGCCTTCGCCAGGCCTGGAAAAAAGGCCGTCATTCCCGGGACCGATGCCTGATGATCGATATATTCGATTTGCGGCTGCATTCCCGGGGGATCGGAAATCACGTCGTTTTCCAAAAAAATCGAGATATCAACAATTCGCCTGGGCATTCCGACCTCTCATTTCGAAGTATAGATTCGCTTTGAAGTCAGTTATCGCACATTATTCGTGACATATTTGTCGCAATTCGCGATGAAAACGCCACAAACCGCCCCAATCAATTTGCCTTGCTGGCACTGCCCTGTAAGTTCCCCAACAGCTACCATCGGTTTTCTGTTACATTATGTCATCATGAAAGTTCTGTTGTTGCCAAGACGACGATGGTCGACACGTCAAGATAACAGCACTTTCAAAAATTGAAGTAGTCCGGGACTAAAACAAATGCCTACAGGAACAGTGAAATGGTTCAATCCCACAAAGGGATATGGATTTATCGAGCCCAGCGATGGCTCTAAGGACGCTTTTGTCCACATTTCCGCCGTCGAACAAGCTGGATTGTCTACGTTGAATGAGGGCCAGAAGGTTGAGTACGAACTCACCGCCGGCCGCAACGGCAAGACTGCCGCGGACAAGCTCGTCGTTATCGATTAAATTTCGGGCAACCGAAATTTGAACGAATTTGGCGGCCCGGCTGAACAAGCCGATCTTTGTTTCGTTTTTGAAATGAATTCAGGGCCGCTGGCGAACGCAGATGTTATCTTGATTAGGCTTTAGAGCCTGATAATTCTAGATTACAGTCTACGAGACCGCCCCGGGTGGCGATGGCCCCTTCATCAGGGCCATAACAACAACCGGGCGATTAACCCATTGTCGCCCCAAACCGTCGATTATCGCTAATTTTTTACATAATGAATTCAAAGTAACAATTTAATACAAAACGCTTTTTCAGTTTTCAAATGCAATTACATCGCCTCGAAAATTGGCGGCTTTCCGGTTACACTGACGCGCCAAAGCAGCCGCCGGTCACGGTCGCCCTGGGCCGGCTTTTGCACTTGTGCCTTATGTAAGGTTGAAAACGTATCCCAGGCGGCCAGGTCTCCAACCGCATAATCCCATTGATTGCAGTATTTCGCCGAAATACAGTGTCCGGCCAATTCGTCCAGCAAATCGATAGCTTCGTCCTCCGGCCAACCAACAATGCCGAACGACGATCCGGCCATGCCATAAAGCGCCGGGCGGTCCGTTACATGGTGCCGGCGGACCAACGGCATGAATACATTTTCGACCCGCTGCTTTTGTTCCGGCGTCAGGCGTTCGGCCGAGGTCGGCGACGTCTCGTCCATATCCCAGCGGTTGCCGTAATGATGCACCACCACCAGATCATCGATGCGATCCTTCATGGCTTGTGGCAGATCATCATAGGCCGCGACACAATCCGAAAACTGCGTCGGGCACCCGGCCGCGGGACATTCCAGGGCGTGTACCACGGTCGCGCTGTTGGGCGGATCCTCGTAGGCCACGTCCGTATGCCAAAAGGCGGCGCCCTCGTAAACACCCAAGGGCCGTCCGTCCTCGAAAAGGTTCGACAGCATGAGGATTGCCGGATGACCGTTCAGGCGCAAATGGTCCAGGAAATGCGGTCGCTGCCGGCCAAACATCCTGGTTACGCGGTCAAAGGCCTGAAAATCCAGTTTCTGATCACGCAGGACGATCACCTTATGCTGATGAAAAATCCGCAGCAACTGCAAGCCCTCGTCCGGTTCCAGGGGCTTGGCCATGTCGAGTCCCACCACCTCCACGCCAAAGGGGCCCGGTAACGGTCTGTGCTCGATCTTCATGACGGCGTCCCTCCCACTGTTAAGCAATCGCGGTAAGGCAATAGTAGGGCATAGACCGCAATGAAAAAAGATCGGCCAACCATCACCATCCGTTGACAGAGGCCCTGCAGCGGCGCAATTTGTTTTCGCTGAAAATGGGGAGCCGCTAGCATGGAACGTTCGTTTTCAAAAGAGGTCAAACAATTGCGCCTGGGTCAGGGCGATACCTTTCATGGTGAAGGTATCCTGGCGGTCACCAAGGCACTGTTGCAATCGGGTGTCAGCTATGTCGGCGGCTATCAGGGCGCGCCCATCAGTCATTTGATGGATGTGCTGGTGGATGCCGAGGATCTGTTGAGCGAACTGGGCGTACATCTGGAAACCTCCACCTCCGAAGCCGCCGCCGCCGCCATGTTGGGCGCCTCCATCAACTATCCCCTGCGCGGCGCGGTCACGTGGAAATCCACCGTCGGCACCAATGTCGCCTCGGACGCTCTGTCCAACCTGGCATCGGCCGGCGTCACGGGCGGCGCCTTGATGATATTGGGCGAGGATTATGGCGAAGGGTCTTCCATCCTGCAGGAACGCACCCATGCCTTTGCCACCAAGTCTCAAATGTGGCTGTTGGATCCCCGACCGGACCTCGAAACCATCGTGCACATGGTGGAGAAAGGCTTCGAGCTATCGGAAGCATCGAACACGCCGGTCATGCTGGAATTACGAATTCGGGCCTGCCATGTGCATGGCGCCTTTGAAGCCTCTGACAACAAGGCCGGCTTGCATAACCGCAACCAGGTGATCGAAGAGCCCAGTCATGATTTCGGCCGCATCACCCTGCCTCCGTCGACCTACGAGCAGGAGAAGCACAAAATCAATGTACGCATGCCCGAGGCGATACGTTTCATTCGGGAAAACCAGCTGAACGATCACTTCGACGGTGATATCGACGACGTTGGCATCATTTGCCAGGGCGGCCTGTACAACGCCACCCTGCGGGCTCTGGTTCAGGCCGGCCTGGCGGACGCCTCCGGCAACAGCCGCATCCCTATTCTGGCCCTGAACGTCACCTATCCCTTGGTGGCGGACGAAATCTCCGACTTCTGCGCCGGCAAGTCCGCCATTCTGATGGTCGAGGAAGGCCAGCCCGACTATCTGGAAGAAGCCATCAACGTCATTCTGCGCAAGGCAGATCTGCAAACCAAGGTGATCGGCAAGGGGCCCCTGCCCATGGCCGGTGAATACACCGCCGAAGTGGTGTTGCGTGGCCTTGCGGCTTTTCTTGATCAGACCCAGCCAAACGGTGTTGATGTGAAAGAGGCAACGGCACCGGTCCGCGATCTGGACCAGCACAAGGCCAGGGCAGCGAAGTTGCTGGGCGAACTGCTGCCGGCCCGGCCGCCAACCTTCTGCACCGGCTGCCCGGAACGCCCGCTGTTCAGCGCCATTCGTATATTGGAAAAGGAACTGGGCCCGACCCATGTGTCCTGTGATATCGGCTGCCATACGTTCTCGACCCTGCCGCCGTTCAACCTGGGCAATACGGTTCTGGGCTATGGCCTGGGTTTGGCCAGCGCCGCCGGTGTGGCGCCGAATTTTGGCAAGCGGGTTATCTCGGTCATGGGGGACGGCGGCTTCTGGCATAATGGCGTTACCAATGGCGTCGGCAGCGCCTTGTTCAATAAAGCAGACGGCGTGCTGATGGTGGTCAAAAACGGCTACACCTCGGCCACGGGCTGGCAATATCTGCCTTCCACCATGCGGTCCCGTGCCGGGCGCAGTACCGGCTCCTCCATCGAAGCGGTTATTAAAAGCATGGGGGCGCGATGGCTGCGCAAGATTCCCAATTATCGCGTCGGTAGCGTCATGAAGTCCCTGCGCAAGGCATTGACGGGACAGGACAAGGGCCTGCGGGTGCTGGTAGCTGATAGCGAATGCCAATTGGCCCGGCAGCGGCGCATTCGTCCGGAAATCGCGGCCCGTCTGCAAAACGGCCAGCGGGATGTGCGGACCCGCTTTGGCGTGGATGAGGAAACATGTACGGGCGATCGCGCCTGTATCCGGCTTTCGGGCTGTCCCTCCCTGACCATCAAGGCCAATCCCGACCCCTTGCGCGATGATCCGGTGACCACAATTCTGGACAGCTGCGTCGGTTGCGGGCTGTGCGGCGAGGTCACCCATGCCGCCGTGCTATGCCCATCATTCTACAAGGTGGATATCGTGCGCAATCCCAATATTTGGGACCGCTTCAAGGATGGCCTGCATCGCCGCCTGCTGGGCGACACCGCCAAGGCCGGGGCTTAGATCCGTTATGGCGATCGCATCAAATCAAGCAAAGCCCATTGGCTTGTTGATCGCCGCGATGGGCGGCGAAGGCGGCGGCGTACTGCGGCAATGGCTGGTCGATGCGGCGATGGCCCATGGCTTCGCCGTGCAGAGCACGTCTATTCCCGGTGTCGCGCAACGTACCGGTGCGACAACCTATTACATTGAAATGCAGGCTCTGGACGAACATGGCCAACGGCCCGTGATGTCCCTGTATCCCCTGGCCGGCAGCGTCGATATCATGGTGGCCTCCGAATTGATCGAGGCCGGCCGGGCCATGCAGAACGGCTTCGTCACGCCGAACTGCACCACATTGATCGCATCGACCCACAGGGTTTATGCGGTCGCCGAACGCACCGCCATGGGCGATGGCCGTTTCGATGGCAGCCGGGTGGTCGAGGCCGCGGGCAGTCTTGCCCAACAGGCCGTGCTGTTCGATATGGAGGCCATGGCCCAGCGCCATGACAGCGTCATCAATGCGGTCTTGCTGGGCGCCATCGCGGGCAGCCACCGCCTGCCCATACCGTTTGAAGGTTTCGAAGCGGCGGTCCGCGATACCGGCCGCGCGGTCGAGGCTAATCTGGCCGCTTTCCGCGCCGGGTACGAGGCGGTGGAACAGGGCGGTCTGACTGCCCTTGTGCCTGACAGCGATCTGAAGCGGCCCTGGCGCGCCGACCCGCCCATGGTGGAGGAATTACAACATCGCGTGCGGGAGGAATTCCCCGCCCCGGCCCGGACCATCCTGCGCGAAGGCGTCAACCGTCTGGTCGATTATCAAAATCTGGCCTATGCGGAACGCTATCTGCAACGTTTGATGCCCATCGAGCGGGCGGAGCTGGAGGCGGACGGCCACGGTGAACTGGTTCGCGAGGCTGGACGCTATTTGGCCCTGTGGATGAGCTACGAGGATGTCATCCGCGTCGCCCAGGCCAAGCTACGGCCGGAACGGCAGGCCCGCATTCGGCGCGACGTGGGCGCCAAGCCGAACGAGCCCGTGCGCATACGGGAATATCTGAAACCGGGCCTGGATGAAGTTACCGCTCTCATGCCTGGCTGGATCGCCCGGCCACTGCTGGCGGCGGCGGAAAGTGCCGGTTGGCGCGACCGCCTGAACATAGGCATGACCATCAACAGCACCGCCCTTTGGGGGCACTTCCTGTTGCGTTTTCTGGCCTCGATGAGAGCCCTGCGACCCTTTGGCCACCGCTATAAATCAGAGCAGGTCTTGATCGACGAATGGCTCGAAAACATCACCAAAGCCGCCGCCCTGGACCTGACATTGGCGACTGAAATCGCCGCCTGTCAGCGGCTTTTAAAAGGCTATGGCCAAACCCACCGACACGGCTGGGAGAGTTTTAACGCCATCATGGAAACCCTGGTGACGCCGGCCCTGAAAAGTGGCGCCGACCCGAAAGGTGCGGCTCTGACCATCGCCCTGGCGCGCGACGCCGCCTTGGCCGACCCCACGGGCGATACGCTGCAGGACGCTTTGAGTGATGATGCAAAGAGCCATATGGCGGCGGAATAATCCCTTCACCAGGCTATCAAAGCTGCGTGACAGGACCGATTTCAGCCTCCCAAATCACGGCGGCTTCCCCCATCATGGGGCATCAACCTAGATTGGAGCGGCTTATGTCCCGCCTGTATCGTCTTTCCCTCGCCCTCCTAACCTGTCTGGCCTTAACGGGCATCTCGCATGCGGCGGAAGAGGAGCACCTGAGGATCAAGATCGATGGGCCCCTGCCACCGGCCAGGGCCGAGGCCATCTATAATAAAATCAAACGCGGCATGGCCGACGGTTATGCCCCGGCCCGAGACCCCATCGTCAAGGCCTATCCACGCTGGCATCGGCACAACAAGGCGCCCTACCTATCCGATACCCACGGCAACCGTTATGCCAACAACTTCGCCAACGCAATGGCGACGAATGCCGGCTATGGCAGATTAAAACCCAGCCAGCGCATGCCGGCGGGCGCCGTTGTGGTCAAGGACACGTTCACCGTCACGCCGGAGGGTGAGGTTTTTCCGGCGGCAGTGTTTTACATGGAAAAGCTTGCCCCGGGGCGCAGCCCCGCTACGGGAGATTGGCGTTTTGTGCAACTGCTGCCCGACGGCAGCTACATCGGCGATACCATCGGCGACAGCCCAGAGGATGTCGCCTTTTGCTTCACCTGCCACAAGGCCATGGCTGAGGTCGATTTCCTGTTCTTCCTGCCGGAAGCCTATCGAAAATAGCCCAGGCTTCGGACCAACGATTAATCCGATGCCCCGATTAAGCAAGGAACAATCCCGCCAAAGATGGGCCGAACTGCGCGCATTGTGGAATGAGTTCGACCCCATTGGCGTGATGGCCGACCCGGCCTGGCCGCGAAATGAATATGAGGCCTATGTGGGGCCCACCATGCGTCTTCTCGAACAAGACGCCGGTATCGACGAAATCATCAAATGTCTGGATGCGGCGGTTGCCGGGAGCATGGGTCTGGAGCATGAAGATGACAAGGCGAAAACATTCGCGTGCCGTCTACGAGACTGGTTTAGAGACAAGTGGTCCGGAACCTATGTCTAAGCGCGGGCTATTTTGACGAACCCTTTTCCACCTTCAGCCATTCATCGAACAATTTTTGTTGCAACGGCTCAATCCGCTTGCACATCGAACGGTACATTTTCGACGTGTCGCTCAAACTCTTGTCCTGCAGGAACTGCATGGTCTTGTCCACGATGCCTTGCACCGTGCGGGATGTTTCCTCCATTTTGGCCTTATCGCCGCCAACCACCAGCGTCAACATGCCGGCCGCACTGGTCCATTTGTTGGCTGAATTGATCAAGGCGCCGGCTGCGGCTTTATCCGCATCGGTGGTCGCGGATCGTTTGGCCACCGCTTCCGCGATGACAGACATTATCCCTGTACAACGGGACACGGCGGTAACGGTCGCGGCGACGGCTTTCTCTTCTTCCGCTTTTGTTGCGGCCATGGCAGAGGTTGAAATCATCATCACGGCCATTGCGACCGGCAAAGCAAATTTCATTATCATTTGAACATCCCATCTGTATTTCCGCACTGGTATCGCATCAATCATATCGGGATCAAATGGCAGCTGTCATGACTTTGCCTGCGCCATGATCGGGGTAACGGTGGTCGAGATGCAGGATCACGGCGGTGGTATCCCAAATAATGTCACCGTCGGGCGTTTCAACCACCGGCATGCCGCCCGGCCAGGCGGAGGTAAGAATATGGTCCGGACAGGTCGTAGTCCTTTGCAGCCAGGGCAGACCTTT
>JABIRL010000198.1 GCA_018667855.1 Rhodospirillaceae bacterium | reverse complement strand
TTGCTACGATACGAATACTATCTGGGAAATATCGGCTAAAACCAATTTTCCGGACATGGCGGCCCGGCATCTTGTTCTCGTGTCAATCGAAACGCCCGATGGCGACCGCTGCGTCGATATATTTCGCCGTGATGATAGTACCTTCGGGTTCGAGGCATACCGCCGCGATTTGGAAGATCCCAGCGGCTGGTTCCCCATTGGCCGGCATCGTTTCGCCATTTTTCAAACCGAGACCGAGGCCCGCGCCGCGGCCCGCGCCCGCATAAACTGGATACCCTGATAAACCGCTTTCGGCTTTGACGGATTGGAAAATCCAGGGCAGCATTGGCACCCAACCAATTGCTGTCCAACCGAATAGTGACCAGCCCATGACAACGCACAAGACCGGCATCGGCGCGCCGATGCCGCGCAAGGAAGATCATCGGTTTCTGACCGGGGCCGGCCGCTTCAGCGACGATATCGTGGTACCGGAAATGTTGGTGGGAATGTTCCTGCGGGCATCCGTACCCCATGGCGAAATCGCCGCCATTGATGTCGCGGCGGCCCTGGCGGCGCCGGGCGTGCAGGCGGTGCTGACGGCGGCGGACATCGAAGACGAGATTACCGGCCCGATGCCGTCATTTTCCAATGTGCCGCCATTTGATGTCGGCCGCCGCGATGGCGGCGATGCAACGGAGGCCGCGCAATATCCCTTGGCCAGTGACCGTGTGCGCTATCTGGGCGAACCGGTGGCGTTTATCGTCGCTGATACCCTGGCGCGGGCCCAGGATGCCCTGGAGCTGATTTCGGTGGACTATCGAAATTTACAGGCGGTAATGGAAATCGACGACGCCCTTGATCCCGGCGCCGAACAAATCTGGCCGGACGCGCCGGGCAATATCTCCTTTGAATGGGAGACGGGCGAGAAAGCCACCACGGACGCCGCCTTCGATGGCGCCCACCATATCAGCCGATTGCCCCTGATCAATAACCGGGTGGTGATCAATTTCATGGAGCCCCGCGCCGCCGTGGCCAGTCATGACCCCGCCAGTGGCCGGTTGACCTTGCAGGTGGGTTGCCAGGCCGCCCACGGCATGCGTGCCGGGTTGGCCGGGCTGCTGGGCATCGCCGAAGACGACCTGCACGTGGTGGTGCCCGATACCGGCGGCGGCTTTGGCGCCCGCGCGGGCATCTATCCGGAATTCGCCCTGGCCCTGATAGCGGCCCGACGGCTGGGCCAGCCGGTCAAATGGACGGCCAGCCGCGCCGAGTCTATTTTGAGCGATTACCAGGCCCGCGATCACATCTTTCACGGCGAGTTGGCGCTGGATGCCGATGGCCGTTTCCTCGGCCTGCGGGTGCGCGCCGATTGGCGCCATGGCGCCTATTTCACCAACCGCAGCATCTGGATCATGTGCCACTATCTGACCCAGGTACTGGGCGGTGGCTACCGCATGCCGGTGGCGCATCTGAGCATGCGGGGCATCGTCTCCAACACCACGCCCCATTCCGCCTATCGCGGCGTCGGCCGGCTGGAGATAAATTATGTTTTGGAACGCCTGATCCACCAGGCTTCAATCGAGATGGACATTGACCCCATCACCCTGCGCCGGATCAATTTGTTGAGCGTCGATGACCTGCCGTGGCGGACGCCGGGCGGCGCCCTGATCACCTCCGGCGCGTTCGCCGACAATCTTAGCCGCGCCGTCGAACTGGCCGGCTGGCACGAGGCCCCGGCCCGGCGTCGGGCAGCGGAGGCGGAAGGCCGCCTGTACGGGATCGGCCTGGCCATGTACGCGGAAAACGACGGCAGCACGCCGACGGAATTCGCCGAAGTCGCCGTTGCCGGCGACGGCCAGGTTACGGCGATGCTGGGCACCCAGGATTTCGGCATGGGCCATGCCACGATATTTTCGCAGATTCTGTCAGAGAAGCTTGGCGTGGATTTCGAAGACATCGACGTGGTTTTCGGCGACAGCGACCGGGTCAAACGGGGCGCGGGCACCCACGGCTCCCGCTCCACCCGCATGGGCGGCACGGCGGCGTATATGGGCGCCGAAAAAGTCATCGTTCGGGCCCGGGGGGAAGCCGCCGAGATGCTGGAGGCCGCGCCCTCCGACATCGAATTCGCCGATGGCCGCTTCACCATCGCCGGCACCGATCGCGGCGTCAGCCTGTATGAAGTCGCCACCCATATTGAAGCGGGCGGCGGCAGCCTGGCGGAAGAGGCCGACTTCAACGTCGAGGAGGAGGTCATTTCCAACGGCGTACATATTTGCGAGCTGACCGTCGATCCGGCCGACGGCAGCCTGCGCCTGGAAAATTACCACGTCGTCGCCGATGTGGGGCGCATCGTCAATCCGGTCCTGGTTCATGGCCAGTTGCACGGCGGCGTCACCCAGGGCATCGGCCAGGCGCTTTTCGAACGGGTCGCCTACGACCCGGACAGCGGCCAGACCCTGACCGGCAGCCTGATGGACTATTGCCTGCCCCGGGCCGACGACCTGCCCCATTTCAATATCGTCTTCAATGAAGTGATCGAGATGGACAACCCCATCGGCGCCAAGGGCGCGGGCGAAAGCGCCACCAGTGGCGCGCCGGGGGCGGTGATGAATGCCCTGGCCGATGCCCTGCGCAGTGTTGGCGCAAATCCCGTCGATATGCCGGCCACGCCTGAAAATGTCTGGCGCGCGCTGCGCGATGCCGGCGTTGGCTAATCCATGATGCGCTGAACGACGGAATTAGGGTCGCATTTCCAAGCGCGAACGCTTATGTCACACAGCGTTAAATTTTCATGATCATATGCCAAGGCAAGGAGTGACCCGATGGCCGATACCGGTGCAACAGCGCCACTGGAAGGTGCCAGACAGCGTGTCGCGCAATTCACCGCAAGTCCCCGCTTCGTCGGCGCCATTACCGTTCTGATTCTGATTAATGCGGCGACCCTGGGTCTGGAGACGGATGCCGGCATCGTTGCGGCTTACGGGCCGCTCCTAACGTGGACCGACAAACTCATCCTGATTGTCTTTACCATGGAACTGAGCCTGAAATTCTATGCGCACCGCCTGGGATTCTTTCGTTCCGGCTGGAACATATTTGATTTGGTGATCGTGGCGGTCGCCTGGATGCCGGCGAGCGGTGCCTTTTCGATCCTGCGGGCACTGCGGATCCTTCGCATCCTTCGCCTGCTTTCAGTGGTGCCGCAACTGAACCGAGTCATCAACGCGATCGGACACTCCATCCCCGGCATGATATCGGTCATCGGCGTATTGAGCTTGGTGTTTTATGTCTCGGCCGTACTTTCGACCAAACTGTTCGGCCAGCATCCGGACCCGGACATGCGGGAATGGTTCGGCACGGTAGGGGCGTCCGCCTATACGTTGTTTCAGATCATGACCCTGGAAAGCTGGTCGATGGGAATTGTGCGGCCGACCATGGATTATTATCCCTGGGCCTGGGTGTTCTTTGTACCCTTCATCATTGTCACCAGTTTTGCCGTGCTCAACCTGTTCATCGGCATCATCGTCGATGCGATGCAGACCTCCCAGGCGGAACAGCACATGCAGGACCGGTCCGAACCACCAGACCTGACCCGCCAGGAAATGAAGGATTTGCACGATAGGTTCGATCAATTGCAGGGCGAAATCGGGGACCTGAAGCGGTATCTGGATGACAAAGGTTCCAGCCGCGCCGAATCCGTGGAACCCTAGAGCATGTCGCGGCTAATCGGGACCTTGTGAGCCGGCCTGCGGTGGCCTTACTAATCCATTGGGCGGACCGAATGC
>JABIRL010000197.1 GCA_018667855.1 Rhodospirillaceae bacterium | reverse complement strand
GTTGATTTTGAAAGGTTACGCCGCCACTCATTAGAAACGGTAACAATTGGATCGATTCTGATTCGTATCCCTGAGCGGCCTCCGCCAGGCCGGGGGTGCCCCGCAGAACGGCGGCTCTAACATCGGCGTACAGGTCTTGCTCGGCCAGTGCCGCAGCCAGCGCCGCGGCCAGTGCATGCAGGGCGGCATCGCCTGCCGCCGACCCAGTGCCGTGGCCGACGACAATCAACAGCCCGTCCATCACCCTGTACGTGGCCCAAACAGGATCAAAGCAGCGCCACCCAGGCAGATCACGGCCCCGATCAGATCCCAACGGTCCGGGCGCTGAGCCTCAACAACCCACATCCAGCCCAGGGAGGCGGCAATATAGACCCCGCCATAGGCCGCGTAGGCGCGGCCGGCAAAACCGCTATCAACCCGGGTCAGCAGATAGGCGAAGAGGATCAGCGAGCCGATGCCGGGGGCGATCCACCAGGGCGATTTATCCAGGCGCAGCCAGGCCCAAAAGGCAAAACAGCCGGCAATTTCCGCCGCCGCCGCGCCAAGATAGATCGCCATGGCCGACGGGATCGCCATACTCATATCCCTCGCGTCAAAGCGATTGCGGACGTAATGCGCCTTTGTAATATCATTGCGGCAGCTTAGCGCCGGGGGCGGACCGAATCCATTGCGGATATGAAGCCCATCACCAAAATGTGCCTGTCACGATGTGGTGCGAATGCACTATGACATCGTTGGCACGAGAAGAAAAAAAGGGACAGCCAAGATGAGCGATAAACAGGTCATACTTCACCACTACCCACAATCGCCGGTGACGGAAAAGGTGCGGGTGGTATTGGGCATGAAGGGGCTGTCGTGGAAGTCCGTGGAAATTCCGCGCCTGCCGCCGAAACCCAATCTGATGCCCTTGACGGGCGGCTATCGCCTGACGCCGGTGATGCAGATCGGCGCCGATGTTTATTGCGACACCAAATGCATTATCCGCGAGTTGGAGCGGCGCTTTCCCGAGCCCACATTGTTTCCGGGCGGCGCCCACGGCATGGCATGGGGTGTCGGGCAATGGACCGACGGACCGCTGTTTCAGGACGTGGTGACCGTTGCCCTGGTGGAGATGAGCCCGAACATGCCGCCGGAGTTTCTGGCCGATCGCGGGCCGCTCTATTTTGGCCCCGGCTTTTCCCTTGATGACATCAAGGCCAAGTATATGGAATGCCTGGCCAACGTGCGGGCGCAATTTGGCTGGGTTGACGAACGTTTGCAGGCGCGGGATTTCATGCTGGGGTCGGAGCCCGGTTTGCCGGATGCCCTGGCCTATTATCTGGTCTGGTTCCTGCGCGACCGCATGGCCGAGGGAGACGCGTTCCTGAGCCAGTTCAAGAACCTGGTGCCGTGGGAGCAACGGGTGAAGAGTATCGGCCATGGCGCCCCCGAAGACATGAGCGACCTGGATGCCCTGGCAATCGCCCGCGACGTGACACCGCAAACGCCGGAACAATCCGACCCCGGCGATCCCACGAACCTAACGATTGGCGAAAAAATCGCCGTTGAGCCGGCCACGGGCGGCCCGGTGGTGACAGGTATCTTGCATGCCGTATCGGCCAATCATCTGGCGCTCATGCGGATGGACGATCAGGTCGGGCAAGTCTGCGTTCACTTCCCCCGCATGGGGTACAGGGTGAAGCGGGTCTAGTGCGCTTCCGAGAAATCTGGTTGGATCGTTAACGAATTGGCACAACCTCGTATGTTAGCGTGATGCCCTACATTTTGGGGGAATGATCATGCTTGGTGTCATTGGCGCCATGAGCGAGGAAGTTCAGCTATTGCTGGGTCAATTAACGGCTGTGGAAACATCCGTTCATGCCGACATCAAGGTTATCCTTGGCAACTACAAGGGTACCGACATCGCCCTGGCGCAGTCGGGCATCGGCAAAGTCAATGCGACCATCTGCACGCAAATGCTGATCGACCTTTATAAGCCGACAAAACTTGTCTTCAGCGGTGTTGCCGGCGGCCTGCTGCCGAATATGCAGGCGGGCGACATCATTGTCGCCTCGCACGTGGTGCAGTACGACATGGATCTGACGGCCTTTGGTCGCCGTCGCGGTGAGACGCCGGGGCGGGACCGCTTAATCGAATGCAATCCCGACCTGGTAGGCAAGGCGACGATTGCCTTCGACGACGCCTTCGAAGGTGCCAATGACGGCCCGAACCTGATGTTGGGTACCATCGCCTCGGGTGATAAATTCGTGCAAGGCACGGATATGCAGCGCTGGCTGCAACGGGAATTCGCCGCCCTGGCGGCGGAGATGGAGGGTGCCGCTTTCGGCTACACCTGCCACCTGAATAACCTGCCCTTCGCGGTCATTCGCGCCCTATCGGATTCCTCGGGCGAGAGCGCCAGTAACGATTTTGAACAAAATCTGCACACCGCCTGTCAAAACTCGTTCCGGGTGATGGACCAGATGATTCCCCAGGCCATGTGCGAGCGAAACCAACAGGAGCGGCGCCAGGCGAATTGATACGCCGCGCTAGAGCATTTTCGATATTCACCGAATCGCCAAGCCACCCGCTCCCCCTGAGCGAACGGAGACATAGGTAACAGTTTAGCCCACTGACATGGGCAACAGATTTTGCCTTGCCAGGCGTTGTCGGGCAAGGGTTTGGTGTTTTCTGGATTAGCATTTCTTCCACTTGGCTC
>JABIRL010000222.1 GCA_018667855.1 Rhodospirillaceae bacterium | reverse complement strand
GGCCGGCGAGGAGGAAGCCTGGATCTGGACCTCCGACGGGCTGGGGGAATTCACCATTGATGCGGCCGAACGGGAGGGCCGGGGCACGACTGTACTGATCCACCTCAAGGAAGGCGAGGATGAATGGCTGGAGGAACAGCGCCTGCAAGGTGTCGTGAAAAAATATTCCGACCACATCGCCCTGCCCATCCTGCTGACCATTGATGACGGCGAGGAAGTGGCGGCCAACGAAGCCTCCGCCATCTGGAGCCGACCCAAGAGCGAAATCACCGACGAGCAATACGCCGAATTCTATCACCATGTGGGCCACGCCATGGACGATCCCTGGCTGACCCTGCATTACAAGGCCGAGGGCAAGATCGAATATACTGGTCTGCTGTTCGTGCCCACGCGGCAGCCGTTCGATCTGTTTGATCCCGCCCGCCGCCACGCGGTGAAACTCTATGTCCGCCGGATCTTCATCACGGACGAGGCGGAAGGGTTGATCCCCTCCTATCTGCGGTTCCTGCGCGGCGTTGTCGACAGCGAGGACCTGCCCCTGAACATCAGCCGCGAGATGCTGCAGAACAGCCCCCTGATGCGTCATATGAACCAGGCGGTGACCCGGCGGGTCTTGACCGAACTGAAAAAGAAGGCGGACAAGAAGCCCGAAGAATACGCGGAATTCTGGGGTAATTTCGGATCCGTACTAAAAGAAGGCCTGTATGAAGACCAGGAACGCCGGGATGAATTGCTGGAACTGGTGCGTTTCCGCTCCACCGCCGGGACAGATCTGGTGGGCCTGAAGGACTATGTGGAACGCATGAAAGAGGGCCAGGAGGCGATCTATTACATCACCGGCGATGACCTGCAGACCCTGGAAACCAGCCCGCAACTGGAAGGTTTCCGCGCCCGCGGGGTGGAGGTTCTGCTGCTGTCCGATCCGGTGGATGATTTCTGGCTTTCCGCCGTGTTCGAATATGATGGCCATGATCTGATTTCCGCCACCCGGGGCGCGACGGACCTGTCCAACCTGGGCGAGGCGCCTGAAGAAGACGACGACGCAAAGGTGGAACCGGCCGGTGAAACCGAAATCGCCACCCTGATCGCCCTGGTCAAGCAGACCCTGGGCGAGGCCGTGAAGGATGTGCGCACCACGGACCGTCTGACCGACAGCGCCGTCTGTCTGGTCGCCGATGATGGCGATATGGATATGCGCCTTGAACGGATGCTGAAGGCGCACAAGCAGTTGAACACGGATTCAGTCCGAATTCTGGAAATCAACCCTAAGCACGACCTGATCAAGAACATGGCCGGCGCCGCCACCAAGGGCGGGGCGGCGGACGACCTGGCCGATCTGGCGCATCTGTTGCTGGACCAGGCCCGTATTATCGAGGGAGAAAATCTGCCCGATCCGGCCGCTTTTTCCCGCCGCATGGCCACCGTCATGGCAAAGGCCGCCGGATAGGGCCGCCGAATAAGGCCGCGGGCTGACAATAACGCCTCGACGTGGCAAGGTTAACGACTTGAAACCGCTGTCATTCCCGCGAACGCGGGAATCCATCTTTGCAGCCGGCTCGATATGCAGCAGATGAGGCGGTTTGAAGTATGCGTGGATTCCCGCGTTCGCGGGAATGACCCTGAACTAGGAGGCACGACATGGGCAAGCTGACGCAAAGCTATAATCACGGGGCCAGCGCCCTACCGCTGATCGGCGAGACCATTGGCGCCTATTTCGATGGCGCCGCCGCCCGCTGGGGTGATCGGGATGCCTTGATCGTGCGGCATCAGAATGTGCGCTGGAACTACAATGAACTAAAGGCCGAGGTGGACGCCTTCGCCGCCGGTCTGCTGGCCCTGGGGCTGGAACCGGGCCAGCGCATCGGCATCTGGTCGCAAAACAATTCCGAATGGGCCGTGACCCAGTTCGCCACCGCCAAGGCCGGCCTGATCCTGGTCAACATCAACCCGGCCTATCGCCTCTCGGAGCTGGAATATGCCCTGAACAAGGTACGGTGCACGGCCCTGGTGATCTCCCCCAATTTCAAGACCTCCGACTATGTGGAGATGGTTCGCACCCTGGCGCCGGAAATCGACAATGCGGAACCGGGGCAATTGCGGGCGGAAAAACTGCCCGATCTGCGTGTTGTCATCCGCATGGGCGAAGGGAAAACGGCCGGGATGTATAATTTCGGCGATATCCCCGGTCTGGCCGGCGATGGCGACCGGGAGCACATGGAACGCCTGGCCGGCGAATTGCAGTTCGACGACGCCATCAACATTCAATTCACCTCCGGCACCACCGGCTTCCCCAAGGGCGCCACCCTGACTCACCACAATATTCTCAACAACGGCTTTTTTGTGGGCGAGGGCATCCGCATGACGGAGGCCGACCGGTTGTGCATTCCGGTGCCGCTGTATCACTGTTTCGGCATGGTCATGGGTAATCTGGCCTGTCTGACCCACGGCGCGACCATGGTCTATCCGGGCGAGGGCTTCGACCCCACCGAAGTCCTGCAGGCGGTTCAGGACGAGGCCTGCACCGCTCTGTACGGCGTGCCGACTATGTTCATCGCTGCCCTGGATCACGCGGATTTCGACAGCTTCGATCTGGCCGCCCTGCGCACGGGCATCATGGCCGGCTCCCCCTGCCCCATTGAGGTGATGAAGCAGGTGATCGAAAAGATGAACATGGCGGAGGTCACCATCGCCTATGGCATGACGGAAACCTCCCCCGTCAGCTTCCACACGGCAGTGGATGACGAATTGGAGCGCAAGGTGGGCACCGTCGGCCGCTCCATCCCTCATGTGGAAAGCAAGATCATCGATGGCGACGGCCGCATCGTCCCACCAGGCGAGACCGGCGAGATCCTGACCCGGGGCTATAACGTCATGCTGGGCTATTGGGACGATGCCGAGCGCACGGCGGAGTCCATTGATGCCGCCGGCTGGATGCACACCGGCGATCTGGGCACCATGGACGAACATGGCTACGGCAATGTGGTCGGCCGCATCAAGGACATGGTCATTCGCGGCGGCGAAAACGTCTACCCGCGCGAGATCGAGGAATACCTCTACCGCCACGAAAAGATCCAGGATGTCCAGGTCGTCGGCGTGCCCGACCAGCGGTTCGGCGAGGAGCTCTGCGCTTGGATCGTCCTGCACGACGGCCAGACCGCGGACGAAGACGAGATCAAGGCCTTCTGCCAGGGCCAGATCGCCCACTACAAAATCCCCCGCTACATCAAATTCGTCACCGAATTCCCCATGACCGTCACCGGCAAGGTACAAAAATTCGTCATGCGGGAACAAATGATCGAGGAGCTGAACCTGGTGGAAGCTAAAACCGCCTAACAGCCTGAATTGTCGGTGCCCGTGGGCAGCTTGGTTTTGCATAGTTTGGCGCCATCCAGGACCACGCCGGACATTTTGGCGTTCGTAAGGTCGGCGCCGGTCAGATCGGCCGTACCCAGGTTGGCGCCCGTGAGGTCGGCGTCTTGCAGGTTGGCGGATGTTAGATTGGACCAGGTCATATTGGCGCCTTGAAGGTTGGCGCCCGAGAGGTCGGCGTCGGTCAGGTCGGCCACGGGAAGGCTGGCCTCTTTCAGGTTCGCACCGCGCAGATTGACGCCGATTAACTTGGCGTCGGAAAGGTGAGCGCCCTGCAAATTCGCGCCCGCCAGGTTAACGCCCGTCATGTTAGTTCCGGTCAGGCTAGCCTCAATCAACGTAGCGCCGCTCAAATCCGTGCCGGTCATATTGACCGCATGCAGGTTGGCCTGCGTGAAGTCGGCGCCTTGCAAATTAGTTTTCAGGATGACGGCCTGCAGCATATGGGCGCGCCGGAAGCCGGCGCCGGGGAAGCTGCCGCCGCTCAAATTCGTGCCGCTCATATCGGCGAGATTGAACTTCACGCCCGCTCCCAAGGCGCCGCGCAGATCGGCGCGGCCAAGAGATGTACTTTCCAGGTTGGCGCCATCCAGGGCCGCTTCGCGCAAGTCGGCCCACCAAAGACTGGCGCCTGCCAGATTGGCGTCCCGTAAATCGGCCTTTTGCAAATCCGACCACCACAAATTGGCGCCGCTCAGATCGGCACCCTTGAAGTTGGCGCCGATCATTTCGACCCACCACAGGCTGGCCTGCGGCAATTCACAGCCCGGGCAGCCGTTGTCAGCTTTTACCGCGCGTACTCTTGGTTCGTCATAGCCGAACAGCCAGCCGGCGAAAGCAGCCAGCAGAATGACGACCGCCAGAAAGATCTTCAGGAATTTTCGCATTATGACCGAATTTAGGCGCCGGGGCGGGAGGGGTGATGGAGACTCATACCAGGATTCGCGCAAGAGGGAAGCGCGTAAATCAATTATTCCCAGTTATGTTCGCCAGACTGTCGCGCAACGCCGGATGGGGCAGCGGCATCCCACGCGCCGCCTCGAACGCGCGGGAGGCCCGCAGCACCAGGGCATCGGCAAAACGCGGGCCGACGATCTGTAGCCCGATGGGCAGGCCGCTGTCGGAAACCCCGCATAACATGGAAGCCGCCGGCTGACCGGTCAGATTGAACGGCACCGTAAAGGGCACGGCATGGCGCCAGCGGTCGAATTCAGGGGAATGATATTGCGTCTCCACCGTTGGCGGCAAAGTCGGCTGTGTTGGGGTCAACAACAGGTCATAGTCCCGGTGCAGGGTGGCGAACTCAACACCGAGGCGGGTCCGCTCGCCCTCGCCGCGCAGATATTCGCCGATATCCACATCCAGGCCGGCCTCCGCCAGTTCGCGAAAGGCCGGCTCCAGCAAGGCGCGTTTTTCCTCGCTCATACCCCGCACATAGGTGGCGAAACCGGCCAGCCAATAGCTCTCGAATCGCGGTCGCAGGGGCTCGATAACCTCTCCGACGTTTTCCACCACCGCGCCCAGATCCTTGAAAATCTCCACCGCCCGGTCGGTCGCGGCCAGTATTTCCGGCGCCACCTCCGCGCCGCCCATGGCCGGCGCGTAGGCCAGGCGCAAGCCCTGTACCCCGTCTTCCAGACCTATTCGGTAGTCGCGGCCATCGGGAGGCAGGGCCCGCCAATCGCGATCATCGGGCTGGGTCACGATATTCAGAAACAGCGCCGCATCCGTGACAGTCCGCGCGATGGGCCCGGCGGACGCCAGGGTCGAAAATGGTCGCTCGTTCGGTGCATGGGGCACGCGGCCATAGGTCGGCTTGATACCGAACAGGCCGCAGTAATTGGACGGAATGCGGATCGAACCGCCGCCGTCGGTGCCATGGGCGATGGCGCCGATCCCCGCCGCCAGCGAAGCCGCCGCACCGCCAGAGGAGCCGCCCGGTGTATGGGCCGGGTTCCAGGGATTGCGGGTGATACCCGCCAGGGGGCTGTCGGTCATGCCTTTCCAGCCGAATTCCGGCGTCGTGGTCTTGCCCAGAATGATCGCGCCGCCTTCACGCAGGCGGGCCACGGCAGGTGAATCCGTATCCCAGGGGCCGTTCGAATCCACCGTGCGGGAGCCGCTCAACGTGGGCCAGCCCTTGGTCGCCACGATGTCCTTGATGCTCAGCGGAATGCCGTCCATGGGCCCCAAGGGCCGGCCTTCGGCCCAGCGCCGTGCGGACGCGGCGGCGGCTTCACGGGCACCGGCCTCATCAATGATTTGAAAGGCATTCAAGGTGGGTTCGGTGGCTTTGATCCGGGCTAGGGCGGCATCGGTGGCGTCTTCCGGCGTCAATTGGCCGCGGCCATAGGCCCGCAGCAATCCCGCCACGGTGGGAAACTCAAAACCATCACTCATCCATACAACTCCAAGAATTTACTCCACCAAATTATTCCGCTGCTTCCGGCAGGCTGCGGCCGGGGTTACGCCATTCCGCCAGCAGGCTGTCCCGCAGGGCCATGGCGTCTTCCAAATGCCGGACTTTGATATGACCATAGCCATTGATCAATTCCGGGATCTGGGCCAGGCGGATCGCCAAGGACAGATTTTCCGCCTTCAAACCCGACAGAATTTCCTCGATCATGGTCGAATATTCGGTGATGAGGCGCCGCTCTATCCGCCGCTCCTCGGTCCGGCCAAAAATATCCAACGGCGTGCCGCGCAGGAATCGCAGACGCGCCAGCCAGGCCATGGCACCGCCCATCCAGGGACCAAAGTCCCGCTTGACGGGCAGGCCCGTCTCCGGGTTCGTCTTGCTCCACAGGGGCGGCGCCAAATGGAAGGCCAGGGTGTAGTCACCTTCGAACTGGCTTTCCAGCGCCGCTTTGAAGCGGCCGTCGCTGTACAGGCGGGCAACCTCGTACTCGTCCTTGTAGGCCATCAGTTTAAAGAGGTTGCGTGCCACGGCCTTGCTCAAATTTTCGCTGTCCGCCATGACCTCACTTTCCCGTGTTTGCACCTGGCCCAACAGCGCCTCATAACGGCGGGCCAGACGCCGGCCCTGATAGGCGGTCAGATCGGCTTTACGCCGTTCCATCAGTGCCGCCAGGTCATCATCGGGCATGTCAGCCAAATGCGCCGGATCAGCCTGTGCCTCGACCGCTTCCAGATCAACTGCGGCGCGGCGGCCCCACAGGAAGGCGGCCTTGTTCATTTCGATCGCGACGCCATTCATTTCGATGGCCCGTTCGATCGCCTCCGCCCCGACCGGGATCAAACCTTGTTGGTAGGCATGGCCCAGCATGAACAGATTGGCCCCGATGGCATCGCCCAACAAGGCCGTCGCCATTCTGGTGGCGTTCAAGAAGGTGACCTTGCCGGGCCCGGCCTCGGCCCGAATGCGCATTTCCACATCGTCGCTGGGGAAAGCCAAATCGGGATCCAGGGCGAACTGCCCGGTGATCGCCTGGTGGCTGTTGACCAGCACATGGCTGCGTTCGGCATCAATGGTGTTTAGGGATATTTCACTGGCCGAAACCAGGCTATCGCAGCCCAGGATCAAATCGGCGGTGCCGCTGGACAGCCGGGCCGCTTGAATATCGTCCTGTTTGGCGGCGATGCGCACATGCGAAGTCACGGCGCCGCCCTTTTGGGCCATGCCGAACTGGTCGATGGTGGAATAGGCCTTGCCTTCCATATGGGCGGCGATCGTCAGCAGCGCCGAGATGGTCACGACGCCGGTGCCGCCGATGCCGGTGATCAGGATGCCGAAATTTTCGCCCCCGGCCAAGGCTGGTATGGTTGGTTCGGGCAGCAGGCGCAATTTATCAGGCACCTCGGAAACCATGCCCGCCTTGCGCGGAACGCCGCCAACGACCGAAACGAAACTGGGACAGAACCCTTCGACGCAGGAATAATCCTTGTTGCAGGAAGATTGATCAATTTTCCGCTTCAGGCCATGATCGGTATGTAGAGGCAGCACGGACATACAGTTCGATGTGACGGAACAATCGCCACAACCTTCACAGACCAGATCGTTCACGAATAGCCGCCGGGCCGGATCCTCCATCTCCCCGCGTTTGCGCCGGCGGCGTTTTTCAGCCGCACAGGTCTGGTCATAGAGCAAGATTGTGACGCCCTCGATCTCCCGTAGTTGCCGTTGCACGCGGGCGAGCGAACGTCGATGTTCAAACGTCGTGCCGGGGGCAAAATCCGCATCTGAGGGGTATTTGTCGGGTTGATCGCTGACCACGACGATTTTCTTCGCACCCTCGGCATGGACCTGGCGCGAGATCGCCATGGGCGTCAATTCGCCATCAATGGGCTGGCCGCCGGTCATGGCGACGGCATCGTTGAACAGGATCTTGTACGTAATATTGACCTTGGCCGCGATGCAGGCGCGAATGGCCAGCAGGCCGGAATGGAAATAGGTGCCGTCGCCGATATTCTGAAAGACATGGCCGGCCTTGGAGTAGGGGAAATGGCCGATCCAGTTGGCGCCCTCGCCCCCCATGTGGGTATGGGCATCTGTATCGCGGTTCATATAGGTCGCCATAAAATGGCAGCCGACACCGCCCTGGCCCCGGCTTCCCGCCGGCACCTTGGTGGAGCTGTTATGGGGGCAGCCGGAACAGAAATAGGGAATGCGGTTGACCGACATTTCCTGGCGTTGCGCGGCGCGACCCGCCTTGGCCTCCAGAAAATCGATCCGCGCCGTGATCCGCTCGGAGGTATGGAAATGAGCGATACGGCGGGCCAGGGCGCGGGCAATTTCCTCGGCCCCGAATTCGCCGCAGCCGGGCAGCATCTCGCGGCCCTCGTCATCTTGGCGGCCAACCACCCGGGGCCGGCGCCCGTCGGGCAGATCATACAACGCATCCCGCACCCGGCTTTCCATGAAGCGGCGTTTTTCCTCCACCACCACGACCTCTTCCAGCCCGGCGCCGAAATCGCGCACGGCATCGCCGTCAAAGGGGAACGGCATACCCATCTGCAGCATGACAATGCCAAGGTCCGCCGCCTGGTCCCCATCAATACCCAATTCCATCAGGGCCTGTTGCACATCGACCGCCGCCTTGCCGCTGGAGATAACGCCGATACGGGGCGAAGGGCTTTGCATGACGACACGGTTCAGGTTATTGGCCCGGGCAAAGGCCATGGCAGCGGGCAGTTTGAACTGCCGCAAGCGGGTTTCCTGAAAATTCCACCGGTCCCCGGCGCGGATATGGACCCCGTCCTCGGGAAATTCAAATTCGGGCAGGATAATCTTCAACCGGTGCGGGTCACCGTCGACGGGGGCAGCGGCATCCACGGTATCCGCCACGATCTTGAAGCCCGTCCAGGCACCGCTGAAACGCGACATCGCCCAGCCATACAGACCGAAGTCAATGATCTCCTGCACGGACGCCGGATACAGCATGGGCATCTGCAGATCGGCGAACATGGTTTCGCTGGCAGCCGGCACATCGGTGGATTTCATGGCGTGGTCGTCGCCGACCACGGCCAATACGCCACCATGTTGCGAGGAGCCAATCATGTTGCCATGGCGCACGGCATCGATGGAGCGGTCCAGCCCCGGTCCCTTGCCGTACCACATGGCAAAAACGCCATCATGGGTGCTATCACCGAACATGGACGATTGCTGGGTGCCAAGACATGCCGTCGCCGCAAGATCCTCATTTATACCCGGAACAAAATGAATGGCCCGCTCGGCCAGGAACCGGTTGGCGCGCCATAGCTCCTTGTCGATATTATGCATGGGCGAGCCACGATAACCGGAAATGAAGCTTGCCGTATTCAGCCCGGCCGTCTGATCCCGCAAGTATTGCAGCATGGCGACCCGAACCAGGGCTTGACTGCCGGTCAGATAGATCCGGCCTTGTTCGCTTTGATATTTATCGTCGAGAGACAGCGCGGTCAGGGGCATGGCTCATCCTCACTTCCAATAAAGATCCATATGCCGGAATTTATAATGATCCATCGAAACGGCCAGACTGGCAAGCCCGGCTGCAGAGGCTCTTTTCCATTCGTTAATCAGGTTATGTTTCAATTGAAAATATAATTGACCCAATCCTTGTGTTGGAATTGATGAACTGGCGGTGTCTTGATGCTGCAAAACGTGGTTTCGCCGATCAAAAAAACGCCGGCCCGGGCGGCGCTTGAACAGTGCCCAATTGGCGTGGCCATACTGGACACCGCCAACCAGGAACGACTATTTGCCAACCAGGCCCTGGCCGATATTTTCGAAGCTGGGTCAGTGGCGGGAATGCTGGCCGGGGAGCTCCGGGACACCTGGGTCGATCAGGCGGAATATGCACGCCTGATCAAGCAACTAAATGATGGCCAGCACTTCGCCAACCTGGAAACCGAAAGGCTGACATTGACCGGCCGGCCGATCTGGCTGTTGATGAACACCCAGGACCTGGAATTTCTTGGCAAAGCGGCGAAATTGGTTTGGCATGTGGATATAACCGACCGGAAGGAAGCGGAGGCCGCCGTGGTGGCCAGTCGGGAAGAATTGAACTACCAGATCGCTGAACTGCGCGACCGCGAAGAGCGACTGGAGGAACAGGCCAAGACATTGGTCAATTTAGCCGAGGATCAGGCGGAATTGCGTATGGAGCTGCAACGGCTGAACCAAAACAAGGATAAGTTCTTCTCTATCATCGCCCATGATCTGCGCAGCCCTTTCAATGCACTCATGGGCTATACGGAATTATTGACGGCAGGGGCTCGGACCATGAAACGCGAAGTCATGGCCGATTACAGCGCTTCCGTCCACGAGGCAGCGCAACAGGCCTTTAAACTGATGGAGAACTTGCTGCAATGGTCGCGATTGCAAATGGATCAGGTGAGTATGGAGATTACAAACCTGGATCTCTCCCAAACCGCCCGCACGAATATCGATCTGCTGACGCCGGTGGCCGCCAAAAAGGGCGTCGAACTGGTTGACGGTACGATACAAGTGGTCATGGCGGCGGCGGATCGGGACATGATGGACACAATTCTGCGCAACCTGATCAGCAACGCCATCAAATTCACTCCGACCGGTGGCAAGATTATCGTCTCAACGGAACAAACGGACAGCGAATGCCACATCAATGTGGTCGATACGGGTTTGGGCGTACCCCGAAGTCAGTTGGCGGATCTGCTGCGTATTGACCAGAAAACCACTTCGACAGGTACTGCTGGAGAAACCGGCACGGGACTGGGCCTACCCCTTTGTGCGGAGTTGACCGAGAAACTTGGTGGTCGCCTGACCCTTGATAGCGCACCGGGTAGAGGCATGACGGCAAGGCTGACCCTGCCTGCCGGCGCATCGGATTAAGAGATTTACGCCTTTGATTTCGCGATAATGGCGTTCAGGCCGGCAATGATCTGTTTTGCCACTTCCGGGCCATCGCCCTTGACCTTATCGACGACGACCGTCTGCATGGCCTGCAAATGGGCCGCGATGGCCAATTTTTCCGTCTCGCCGACTTTATCGATGCTGGCGATGAACTCACATAGAAGGCGTCCAATTTCGGTGACCAGATTGTAGCCGAAGGTGCCTGCCTCACCGCGAATATCGTGCACCTTGTCGACCAGCAGCGGCAGATCAAATTCCGCCGTGTCCTGCATTTGCACGAACAGGGATTTTAGGGCCCGCATATCCGCCTCGAAGCGGCTTTCATAGGTCGGTTTAATATTCTGAACGACATCTTTGGCCAGATCCAGGGCGGCCTGATCGGCACCTTGATTGGCGCCCACCTTGACCTGCAGCTTGTTCGGCACCTCAATGATCTCGCTACGGCTAGGCGCCGCGGGCGTTCCCGCCGCTTTCTTGGTGCTGTTTTTGGCCATAAACGGTCTCGCTACTCTCATCCATTACGTATGGAACGCCATGGTCTAAGGATACGTTTCCTTGGTAAACGCGACGTTAATGGGATATGCACCGGCCCCTACGGTCGCGACCCGACTCAAGATTATTCCCCGCGAAAGTCTCGGAGTATGCGTTCGGCGGTCCGCCGCAAGACGGCGCCGTCCTTAAGCGCCGCGGCAATGATCATGGCGCCTTCCATCGCGGCGATAATCTCGACCGGTGACATCTGCCCGGATTCCGTGGGCCACGGCCTGAATGTAGCCATGAGCCAGGCAATGTTCGCTTCGAAAAACAGCCGAATTTCGTCATTGATGATTGCCGGCAGGCCGATGGACTCGGCGCCGAGAATAGCGCACAGGCAAACCGATTGGTCGATTTCGAAAGCATCATCATAAAGGCCGAGATAGGCTGCCATGATTTCCCACCGATGCCCCGGCACATTGGCCCCGGGCGCATCGGCCGCGGGCGCATCGGCCACGGGCAGATCGGCTATTCGCTCCAGCTCCGCCACGAAATTGTCTTTGTAGCGGCGCACCAGGGCAGCGCCCAGATCCTGCTTTTGGGGGAAATGGTAATGCACGCTGGCGCTTTTTACACCGACATCCGTGGCAATATCCCGGAAGCTGACGGCATTGTATCCCGTTGCCCGAACCCGCCGTTCGGCGGCGGCCAAAATACGTTCCCGCATTGAGATTGGGGCGATTGGAGCGGTCATAGACGGCTTTCCATTTACCTACCTATGAATAGATATATGGTCTCTTTCAGCCAATGCCAAGGTCGGCGCGGTTCAAACCCGGTCGATGGATTCGATCTTGGCCCGCCGCTGGCCGGACCGGCGGGCAATTTCGCTGTCCTGATTCTCAATCGCGGTACGGGCCAGATCCTGTATGGAATCGCCAAAAGACTGATCCAAAAGTTCACTCGCAATCCGCCGGTTGGACGTGACCGAGCCATCTTTATAGGTGACATTGAATGTCATGAACGCGGCGCTTTTGCCCTTGGGTTTCTTGCGAGCCATGGCCCGATCTCCATTTATGTTGCCGCAGGGCGCAAGGCCTTTAACGTGCGAATTAAGGTTGCGATGCGCCGCCGAAAACATTCCTGGGCCGACATTCGCGGAAATTGATTAGTTGCCGAAGACGTCCTCGACCTTGGGGGCCTCATCCTCGGCCGGTGCCTCAACCTCTCCGCTGTCGCCGAAAGTGTTTTCCAGTGATGGCTCAACTTCAGGTTCGGGCGAAGGTTCCGCTCCGGTCTCGGGAACGGGATCGGCGGCGGTTTCAGGTTCGTCCGACGGCTCGTCCGACGGCTGGGCCGATGGTTGGCCGGATTCTTCGGCCGCCGAAAGATTTGCCGCGCGTTTCTTGGCCAGTTCCTTTTCGGCCTTGGCCTGTTGCTTCTCCAACTTGTCCTGGGCCTTTTGCACCGCGCTGTCCAGGTCCACCTGGCTGCTCAGCCCCAGCGTGACCGGGTCCTGGGGCGTAATATTCGAAATATTCCAGTGGGTTCGGTCACGCACCGCGTTAATCGTCTGCTTGGTGGTGCCAACCAGTTTGGAGACCTGGGCATCGGTCAGTTCCGGATGGTAGCGCACCAGCCAGGCAATGGCGTTGGGACGGTCCTGGCGCCGCGAGAGGGGCGTGTAACGCGGCCCCTTGCTGCGCCGTTGGGTTTCGCGCAAACGGGCATCCGAGCGGCGCAGCCGTTGCGCGGCATCACGGGTGCAACGGTCGATCTCGTCCTGCGATAGCTGCCCGGTTGCAATGGGGTCCAGGCCCTTTATGCCAGCCGCCACCTCGCCATCGGCTATGCCCTGAACCTCCAGGGCATGCAGATTACAGAACGAGGCGATCTGATCAAATGTCAGGGTGGTGTTATCAACCAACCAAACAGCCGTCGCCTTCGGCATCAATACATCAGTCATTTTTTGACTCCTGGCAATGACACTAGATAGCAGCCGCCTTGACCAAGGGGTGGGCACTCAAACCATGCTTCGCCAAGGACCGCGCTAATCAAAATTGTTCCAATAGCCCCTATATAACGTGCTTACGCCAAGACGCAAACGGCTAACGCGAACTAAACGGTCAGGACGATTTTGCCAATATGTTCGCTGCCTTCCATGCGGCTGTGCGCGGCCGCCGCCTCGGCCAGGGCAAAACTTTGATCCATCACCGGGCCTACGGCACCGGTTTCGAGAAGCGGCCAGACCTTGGCACGCAGTTCGTCGGCTATGACAGCCTTTTGTGCCACGGTGCGCGGCCGCAGGGTGGAACCGGTCAAGGTCAACCGTTTCATCATGATCGGCAGAATGTTGAAATCCGGGACCTTCGGCCCATGCAATGTGGCGATCTGCACCAAACGCCCTTCCACGGCCAGGGAATTGATATTGGGTTTGACATAGTCGCCCCCCACCATGTCGAGGATCAGATCCACCCCCTGGCCCGAGGTCGCATCCGCGATGACGGCGGCGAAATCTTCGTTCCGGTAGTTGATGGCCCGTTCGGCGCCCAGTTTTTCACAGGCCCGGCACTTTTCATCGTTGCCCGCCGTGGCGAAGACCCGGGCGCCAAAAGCCTTGGCCAGTTGTATCGCCGTGGTACCGATGCCCGAGGACCCGCCGTGGATCAAAATACTTTCACCGCCCTGCAATCCGCCCCGCTGGAACAGGTTCGTCCAAACGGTAAAGAATGTCTCCGGCAAGGCGGCCGCCTCGGTGAAGCTCAACTTCGTCGGCACGGGCAGGCACAATACGGCGGGGGCCGGGCAATACTCGGCATATCCGCCGCCCGCCACCAGGGCGCATACAGTGTCGCCCAACGCCAGATTGTCCACGCCGGGACCGACCTGCACCACTTCGCCCGCGACTTCCAGACCCGGAATGTCCGATGCACCGGGCGGCGGGGGATAGTTGCCGGTGCGCTGCATGACATCGGGGCGGTTGATGCCGGCGGCGGCGACCTTGATCAGGACTTCACCATGTTGTGCCTGGGGCGTGGGGCGCTGGGTCGGCCGCAAACCGTCGGGAGGACCAAATTCGGCGATTTCGATGGCGGTCATGTTTTCCGGGAACGTGGTCATGAAAAATTCTCAATTATTTGCGGAAGAGCGGGACCCTGATCTAATATGATATCCGTCGCTTGGCAATGGCATGAGGGATCCATGGATACCGATGATTTGGAACCACCACAAACGCCGCCGGGAAAACCCGATCTGCAAATGATGTCCCTTGAACAATTGGGCGATTACATTGCCGAGATGGAGGCGGAAATTGCCCGCGTTCGGGAGGTGATCGCCACGAAACAGGATGCGCGCGGCGCGGCGGACGCGGTCTTCAAGGTTTGACGCAAAATTCGATCCAAGATTCGACCTAGGTATTGGTTCCTATGGCCGGGGCGGTTTTGATCGGGGTACGGGCGGCAGCGGTGTATTTGTCTGATCCGCACTTTCGTCGGAATCGGTTTCGTCGGAATCGGTTTCATCGGCCCCCGCCTTTTCAACGGCGGCTTTTTCAGGGTCCATGATCTCCGCGCCCGCCTTCTCGGGATCCGGCTGGTCGAATTTCATTTCGTCGAAATTCATCTCTTCCGGATTTGTGTGATCGAATTCGTTCGGTTCCGTCACTGATTCAATTGGTTTTTCGTCCTTTTGCGCCGGTTCTTCGGGCTTGACGGTGATGGGCGTCGACGTTTCGAGGGGCCCATCCGCGTTTGGTTCCGATTTTTGTTCCGGTCTTGGTTCGGCTTTTGGTTCCGCTTCCGCATCTGTTTTGGATTTCAACGTTTTTTCAGGTGCCGTTTTTTCCGATGCCGGCTTCTTCGATTTACCCCATTTCTTACGTAATGCAATGCAGGGGTCCTTGTCGTCGAACCGGGGCGTAAACCAGACATAGTCAAAGGGCAGCACGGGAGCCGAAAATATTTCGCCATAGTCAAGCGGATCCAGCATCTCGTCCTGGACCTCGACAAAGGCCACCGTGGTAATTCGGACGCCCGGTTGATGGCCACGCAGGAACAGCGATACGCCCAAGTCCTTTCGTACATGTCCATTTCCCGCGATCAGGATGGCGCCGTCGCGGGCGCCATTGCTCAACATATGCTCGGCGAATACGGCATCCCGGGCCCGTTGCACGTTAAACAAAGGGACCAGTGATTTCCGGGCCATCAATTCACAATGACCCTGGAATAATTGTTCCATGCTGCGGGCCCGAAGTTCCTTGGCCATGGGAACATGCAGGCCCAGAATACGCCGGCGCCTGGCGAATTCAAAAGACGGCCTGCCGCGGGCCAGGGCGCGCACGACGAGCTTGGGCAAACCGCCGCCATACATGGGCAGTTTGTCCTCCATTGCCGCCTCCGCGATCGGTTCATACAGCGCCCAGGCCGGCCAGCCGGAAACATCCCAGCCCAGGGCCGCACCCAGGGCGGCAGTATCATCGGACAATTCCGCGTGGAAACGATCAAGAATTGGTTGCCGGGTTTCCGAGATCATTTCCCAGACCACCGCCGGTCGGCGGCCTTCGTCCGTCAACTCTTCGATCAGTTCGGCCTGCAACAGGTGGTGATCGGGATTGTCATGTTTTTCGCCCAGCAGGATAAAGGCCGAGCGGACCAGATCCTCGACCAAAGTATCCTCATCCACGAAACGGCCATCGATCGGTCGCCAAATTCGCCCAACCAAATGATGTTGTTGCAACAGAGGCGACTGCCATTCGATTTTTCGTTCCACGGGGTTGGCCATGTCGGCCAGTTTCGACAGGCTTTTCACATCCGGCAGGGGCATCTTAAGATCAACGCCAAGACACCCCCATAAGCCAAATAACATCAGGACGGCAAAGGTTCGCGACACCAATTTCATGGTTTGGCCGACGCCTTATCAACAGGCGGCAAAGAAACAATCAGAATTACCCGGAAATGCTCTAGACTGTCGCCAGCAATAGTTTTCGCGAAGCTACTTGGTTCCGACAAAGCGGAATCGGCAGCCGCGCAAAGTAGGTATGGAACAAAAGTCGGGCGAATTGGCATCGCGGTATTATCCCCAATCCCCAGCTATTGACCAGACATTTACGCATTTGAAAAAAATTATCCATAAAGGGTTGTCGTTAGTACTTTGTTAACACTTTTTCACTATGTTGAACCGTGATGACACACACACCCTGTCATCCTCCAGATTGGTTCTTCCGATCTGTTGACGCCTCCCTGTTGACTCGGAGCCGCCCCCAAAACGGGCGGCTCTTTTTTTTGTCACACCATATTTGTCACACCATATTTGGCGGTTTTCAGGGCGCTTGAGCTAACACTGGGGGCCGACGGCGCCAGGGGCATTATTTTGTCGAGGATCGGTTGTTTTCCGCTTGACCTGATAGAGTGCCCGAACATAGAGTCCTGCCCCTACGGACGCGAGTCTGACAGGTTGAGGCAAAAATAAAAAAAGTGTCGGGGGATCGCCAAAAAAGGCGATCCCCTATTTTTTTCCGGCCCAAAACTTTCCGGCCTAAATTGTCTGGTTCAGGCTATTCCATTGCATATGGCCGCATATGGCATTCCGGTCACGCCGGAATACGGGGCTATTCGGATAAGGAGACGTGCATGAAGGTGGGCTTTGTTGGGTTGGGGATCATGGGTGCGCCCATGGCCGGACATCTGCAAAATGGCGGACATGAACTTTTCCTCCATGATCTGGCGCCGGTCCTGCCGCCGGATTTGTTGAAAGCCGGCGCGGTTGCCTGCGATAGCGGCCGCGCGGTTGCCGAAGCCTCCGAGATCGTGATCTTGATGGTCCCCGACACCCCTGACGTACAGGCCGCGCTGTTCGCCCCCGATGGCGTGGCGCAAGGTCTGGGCGCCGGACAGCTGGTGGTCGATATGAGTTCGATCTCGCCCACGGCGACCACGAATTTTGCCGCCCGCATCAATGCCCTGGGTTCCGAATATCTTGATGCGCCGGTTTCGGGCGGCAGTATCGGGGCGGTAAACGCCACGCTGACCATCATGGTGGGCGGACCCCAGGCAGCCTTCGATAGCGCCATGCCGCTGTTCGAGTTGATGGGCGGCACGGTGACCCTGATCGGTACCCGCAACGGCGATGGCCAGGTCTGCAAGGCCGCCAATCAGATCATTGTCGGCGTCACCGTGCAGGCGGTGGCCGAGGCCCTGGTGCTGGCTGCCAAGGCCGGCGCGGATCCCGCCAAAGTCCGCCAGGCCCTGATGGGCGGGGCGGCATCCTCGATGATCCTGGAGAACCACGGCGCGCGCATGCTGGAGGGGAATTTCGAACCGGGCTTCCGCGCCGAATTACAGCAAAAAGATCTAAACGTGGTGCTGTCCGCCGCCCGGGACCTTGGTGTTGTCCTGCCTTTGGCGGCCACGGCCGAGAGCCTTTACAACGCCCTCAACGCCCGCGGCAAGGCCAAGGCCGACCACAGCGCCGTGGTTACGATTTTGGAAGAATTGGCGGCCTGTCAGGTCGCGCCCCGCGATGGTGGGAGCAATAATGGTGAAGGCGACAACGATTAAGGCGATGGGACGAGACATGAGCAGTGAAGCAAAACGAAATTCAATCACCGGCCGCAGTGCCTTTCTTGCCCTGTTGAAGGACGAGGGCGTTACCAAGCTGTTCGGCAATCCCGGCACCACCGAATTGCCCATCATGCATGCCATGACGGAACAGTCCGATATCAGCTATGTCCTCGGCCTGCAGGAAGCCATTGTCGTCGCCATGGCGGATGGCTATGCCCGGGCCACCGGCGAAATCGCCGCCGTCAATGTGCATGTGGCGCCCGGTCTGGGTAATGCCATGGGTGCGCTGTACACCGCGAATTTCTCCGGCTCTCCGGTCATCATCACCGCCGGGCAGCAGGAACAGGGTCACGGCCTGACCGAGCCGTTGCTGTATGCCCCGCTGGTACCCATCGCTCAACCGCTGGTCAAATGGGCGGTCGAGGTCAACCGGATCGAGGATCTGCCCCGCATCATGCGCCGCGCCGCCAAGGTCGCGTTGACGCCGCCCACGGGGCCGGTGTTCATTTCTCTGCCCGGTGACATCCTGAATATGGAAGCGGCAATTGATCTGGGCGAATGCACCCGGGTTGATGCCGCAACCCGGCCATCGGATGGGGCACTGGAACAATTGGCCGCCCGGCTGGCGGCGGCCGAACGGCCGGTGATTGTCGCGGGGCACGAAATCGTCGCCTCGGACGCGTTCGCAGAGGCTGCTCAATTGGCCGAGATGCTGGGCGCGCCGGTTTATCAGCAAACGGTTAACGACGGGGCGCATTTCCCCACCGAACACCCCGCCTTCATGGGCAGTCTGAACCGTGACCAGGGTTACGTGCGCGGCGTCTTGAGCGGCCATGATACCTTGATCTGCCTGGGCGCCGATCTTTTGCGCATGTCGGTCTATAGCGAGGTTGACCCCCTGCCAGGCGACATGACGGTCATACAGATCGGCCAGCGCGATTGGGAGATGGGCAAGAATCACGCCGTGGACCTGGCTCTGCGCGCGGACGTGAAAGAGACCGTCAAGGCCCTGCTGCCGGTTCTGGCCGCGACGGGCGGCGGCGCCTTGGAGGACCGGGCCAAGGCCTCCCTGGCTGATCTTTCCTCCCGTAACTGGTCGGCCCAGCGACAGGACCTGACGGCCAAGTTCGGTGATTTGGCCGATGCCAGCCCGATTGAGCCGGACTGGCTGATGATGTCCCTGGTGGATCTGCTGCCCGACAACGCCATTGTCGTTGACGAAGGCATCATCAGCACACGCAGCCTGTTGAAGTTTTTGCCTATTCGCGATCGATATGGCTATTTCGGCAACGCATCGGGCGGTATCGGCTGGGGTATCGCCGCCGCCCTGGGCGTACAGATCGCCCACCCTGATCGCCGCGTCGTGGCCGTGCTGGGTGATGGCAGCGCCATGTATTCCATTCAGGCCCTGTGGACAGCGGCACATTTGAAGCTACCCATCACTTTCGTCATCGCCAACAACGGTGGCTACCGCATCATCAAGGAACGCCTGCTGGCATTTCACGGCAATGATCAGTTCATCGCCATGGACTTCAAGGACCCGGCCATCGAATTCGCCGATCTTGCCGCTTCATTGGGTATGCGGTCGGAACGGATCGAGACCGGCGCCGCCTTCGAAACCGCCTTCCGTAGCGCCAATGACAGCGACGGCCCCGTGTTGCTGGAAGTTGTCGTCCAGGGTGGCAAGACAATGCAGGGCTAGAGCGATCTTAACGAATACGTTACTTTGGGGCGATGCAGGAAGGCATAAAAAATCCGGCCCCTTGGCTGCGCGGCCTGTCAGCCCGATTGCTGGTTCTGACCGCCGTGTTCGTCATGCTGTCGGAGGTTCTGATCTATGTACCTTCGATTTCACTGTTTCGTCTGACCTTTCTTAAAGACCGCATCGCGGATGCCCATTTAGCCTCCCTCGCACTGAAGGCGACGCCGGACAATGTCGTCGCCAGACCGCTGGAGATGGAACTGCTGGCCAACGCCATGGTCCGCGGCATCGTTCTGAAACGGCGGGAAGCCCGCATCATGATGCTGATGGAAGAGATGCCGCCAACAGTGGACGCGATCTATGATCTGCGCGGCGCCTCCGCCTGGCGGCTGATCATGGATGCTTTTATTACCCTGCGCCAGGGCCAGCGGACATTACGGGTTTGGGGCGATTTTCCCGACAAGTCGGAAGGCAGCATCGAAGTCATCGTGGACGAGGCGCAACTGCATGCCGCGATGATCGACTATTCGACCAATATCATGAAGTTGTCCCTGGTCATCTCGCTGATCACGGCCGGCTTGGTATTCCTCTCCCTGCAGCTGTTGATGGTCGCGCCCATGCGCCGCATCACCGCCTCCATGGTGGCCTTCCGCAAGGCGCCGGAGGATGCCAATGCCATGATCGCCGAGAGCAGTCGTGGCGACGAAATCGGCACCGCGCAACGGGAGTTACGGCAAATGCAGGATGATCTGCGTGTTGCCCTGACCCAGCGCGTTCGTCTGGCGGCGCTGGGCGAAGCGGTCAGCAAGGTTAATCATGATCTGCGCAACATCCTGGCCACGGCGCAATTGGTCTCGGACCGCCTGGGCGACGTGCAGGACCCAACCGTACGCCAGGTCGCCCCGCGCCTGATGCAGTCCATCGACCGGGCCATAAACCTGTGCAGCCAATCGCTGAGTTTTGGTCGCGCCGATGAAGCTCCCCCCAACCCCGTTATCGTTAGCCTGCATGAACTGGCCGATGATGCCGTCGCTTATGCCGGTCTTCCCGCCGACGGCAGCATCGTCTGGCGTAATGACGTGCCGGACGGGTTGACCCTGAAGGCAGACCGCGAACAGATATTCCGTGTCCTGATGAACCTGGCCCGCAACGCCATTCAGGCCATGAGTGTTGGAAGCGGCCATGGCGAAGGGGCTGGCGAGATCACCTTGACCGCCAAGAACGGCGATGCCGCCATCATCATGGAATTCGGCGACAATGGCCCCGGCCTGCCCGACAAGGCCCGCGAGCATCTGTTCGAGGCTTTCACGGGCTCGGCGCGGGCAGGGGGTACCGGGCTTGGACTGGCCATCGCCAAGGAACTGGTGGTCGCCCATGGCGGCGAATTATCCCTTGCCCGCAGCGATGACGCGGGCACGGTTTTCCGCATTGTCCTGCCCGGCCAGCCCGGATGACGCAGCTGCCGGAACCGGCGCCTCTGCTGGCGCTGTTTACGGATTTCGGCGTTCAGGGGCCCTATATGGGCCAGATGCGGGCGGTATTGCACCAATGTGCGCCGGGACTGCCCATCGTCGATCTGTTCGCCGATGCACCGCGCTATGATGTTCGCGCGGCCAGTTATTTGCTGGCCGCCTATGCCCCGGACATGCCGGCGCATTCGATCTTGGTCTGCGTGATTGATCCCGGCGTGGGCAGTGAACGCCCGCCCATGATCTTTCGGGCCGGGGAGCGGACATTTGTCGGGCCCGGCAACGGCTTGTTCGAGATCATGGCCCGCCGGGCCGGAAATTTCGATGCTCAAAGCATTATCTGGCGCCCCGGCAACCTGTCGGCGTCGTTCCACGGCCGGGATCTGTTTGCCCCGGTAGCGGCAACGCTTGCACGTGGCGCCGAAGTGGCAACGGGCCCCATCGACGATGACGCCTGGCGACAATCGGATTGGCCCGATGACTTGGCCCGGGTGATTTATCTGGACCCGTTCGGCAACGTCATCACCGGGCTGCGCGCCGCTGATCTGTCGCCTGATCAGACGGTCATGGCCGGCGAGGAAACCCTGCTTCGGGCACGCACATTCAGTGATGTCGCCATGGGCCAGGCCTTTTGGTACGAGAACGCCAACGGCCTGGTTGAAATCGCCGTCAATCAAGGCAGCGCAGCCAGACAGCTGGACCTGGAACTGGGCGACGAGGTCACCGTGCCTTAACCGATGGCGCCTGCCTCGAGGATGGCAGCGCGATCATTGGTGGGCGGATAGATCGCCTCGGTCATGATGAATTGCTTGCGCGCCTTGGCTTCCTGCTCGACAGCCTGGACCTCGCGCTCCCAGCCGCTGGTAAACACCGCACCCCAAGGGCCCAGGTCCAGACAGGTCACATAGCGCGCCTGTTCGTAGGTCAGCATCGGCAGGCCCAGCAGGGACGAGGCGGCGTTGTGGCCGGCATACTTGCCCATGGGCATGGCATGCTGGCAGGACATCAGGGCGACATGGCTGTCGTCGGTCATGGCGTGGGCGATATCGCCGGCGCCGAAGATATCCTCCAGTCCCTTGACGGCCAAATTGCCGTCCACCGGCAACCGGCCGGTGGCATCCGTTGCCAGACCGAAGCCGGCCGCCAGATCATTGGCCTGCAAGCCCGTGGTGACAACAATCGTGGCGGCCGTGATCCGTTCGCCATTGTCCAGGATGATTTGATCGCCATCGATCCGATTGATCGTAGCGTTCAGGGCCAGCTCCACCTTTGCTGCCTCCAGCGCCGCCAGCACATGGGGGCGCGGCCCGGGGCCAAGTTCCTCGCTGATCGTGCCGGCCGCATCCAATAGGATGACCCGTGCCCGCTCGGACTGTTCGCGGCCAATATGTTCGGCCAGACGGACCCGCATTTCCGTCGCCAGCTCTATCCCGGTGAAGCCGGCACCGATAATCGCCACCGTATGATCACCCGTTTGATCATGCTGTTGATCCTTCAGCGTGGCGAAATGATCATCCAGTGCGACCGCATCTTCATGGGTATCGATGGACCAGGTACCACCCTGGTCCTCTCCCCATGGCTGGGGACGCAAAACACTACCGGCCGCCAGGATCAGGCCATCGTAGGCATAGGCCGTCTCGTCGGCACCGGATGTCAGGACCCGCTTTTGCTTGGCATCGATGTCCCTGACTTCCGTGATGATCAGTTCCACGCCGATGGGCGCCAAAACAGGCTCCAGGGCCGAGCGCATATCCTGGGGATTGCATTCGTACAGGCGTGGACGATGGGTCAGATAGGCGTCTTTCGACAGCAGCCGGATGTTTAGATCCCGCGCGCTGTCCTCGGCCCGTCGCGCCGCCGCCATCGCGGCCCAGACGCCGGCATAACCGCCACCGATGATCAATAAGTCCGGCATGTCTCCACCTCTATCCTTTTACCCTTCGGCCACGATTGGCACTGCGATCCTGAAACCAATGTTGCGCGGCCTTTTTTTGCGCGGGCGGCACAACGCCTGCCACATGGGTCGCAAGCTGGGCCAAAGTGGATTGCGCCAAACTGGTTCGCATCGCCTCTTCCGCACGCAGCATCACGGCGTGGATGCCGCACACGCCCCGTCCGGACCACGTGGGCGGTGTTTCGCCAAACAACACGCAGTTGGCCCGCACCTCCCGGCATTCAAACAGCGGTTTTCGTCCTTCGACCGCATCAATGACATTCAGAACGGTGATGTCGTCGGCCGGCCGGGCCAGGGTGAAACCGCCGCGCAGGCCCTCGCTGGAAATCACCAATCCTGCCTTTTCCAGGCGGGTGAACAGTTTCGCCACATAGTCCGCCGACAGTTTCTGAAATTCGGCGATATCGCGCGTGCTCCTGACCGGGGCCCCATCGCCGCCGCCGTCGGTCAGAAACAACAGACAATGCAGAGCATATTCGACCGCGCTGCCATATTGGCTCATATTAAACTCCGACTTTATTAGTCTTAGTTATATTGCGCCACGAAGCAGATTGTCAATTGACCAATTCCGAGAACTTTGATTTTGTGGAGCCATGATCCAACCCGGCCCCCGAAATCTACTCACCGATGTTGACGGCCTGACCGTCGGCAATGCCGTTGACGAGACGGCGATCACCGGCGTCACGGTTGTCCTGCCCGAAGGCGGCGCGCTCGCCTCGGCCGATGTGCGGGGCGGCGGGCCGGGCACGCGCGAGATCGATTTGCTGGACCCGACCTGCCGGATCGACAGGGTTGATGGAATTTGCCTGTCGGGTGGCTCGGTACACGGTATTGGCGCCGGCGATGGCGTGGTGCGCTGGCTGCATGGTCAGGGGCGCGGTTTCTCCATGGGGACCCAAGTTCTGCCCATTGTGCCGGGGGCCATCATTTATGACCTCGGCATCGGCGGCGAAACCGACTGGGGCCGCTGTCCCGATTACATGCAATTGGCCCGGGCCGCCTGCGAGGATGCCTCCACGGACTTCGCCCTGGGCAACATTGGCGCCGGCCTTGGCGCCTGCGCCGGCCGTCTGAAAGGCGGCTTGGGCAGCGCCTCTGTCGTCAGCGATGACGGCGTGCAGGTCGCGGCCCTGGTGGTGGCCAATCCAGTGGGCGCCGTGGTCATGCCGGGCAATGGCACCTTGTGGCCATGGGCCCATGAAATGAATGGCGAAATGGGCCGTCAACACCCGCCCGGCCCGGTAGGGGATTTCGAACCCGACCTGCCGGTGGAATCCCGGATCGGCGGCAATACCACCCTTGCCGTGGTCGCCACCAATGCGGCCATGGGCAAGGCCGATGCCAAGCGGGTGGCGATGATGGCCCACGATGGCCTGGCCCGGGCCATCCGCCCGGTGCACACCCCGTTCGACGGCGATACGATCTTTGCGCTTTCGACCGCGCGCATGACCCTGCCCGAGCCGGCGGAATTCGCCATTGCACGCATTGGCGCCCTGGCCGCCGACTGTTTAAGCCGGGCCATCGGGCGCGCTGTTTTCGCGGCCGAGCCGCTGGGCGCCATGCCCAGCTATCGACAAAGCTACCCAGAGGCCTTTGCCGATGACGATAATAGGCGTTAAATAGAAGTTCCAAAGTTGAAGAATTTGACCAACGTCCCCACAGGGAGGAAGACAATGACCATAGCTCGAAAATTTGGCTACGCGCTTGCCGTGGCCGCCGTCGCGGCCTTGCCATTCGGCGCCCAGGCGGCAAAGAATTCCGTGAATATCGCCATGACGCTGGAGCCGCCGGGCCTGGATCCCCGCGCCAATGCCGCTGCCGCAATCGGCCAGATCGCGCTTTATAATATTTACGAGAACCTGACCCACATTAACGAGGACGCCACGTTCAGCCCCATGCTGGCGAAAAGCTGGACGGTCTCGGATGATGGCTTGGTGTATACTTTCAAACTGGTCCAGGGTGTGAAATTCCACGACGGCACGGCCTTTACCTCCGCCGACGTGAAATACACGTTCGAGGGCAATGCGGCCAAGGACAGCAAAAACAAGCGCAAAAAACGCTTCGTCAACATGGCCAAGATTGAGACGCCGGACGCCCATACCGTGCGCATCACATTGAAAGCGGCCCGGCCCATGTTCCTGTTCCAGATGGGCGAAAGCACGGCCGTCATTGTTGGTTCGGAATCAGCCGCCACCAATGCCACCAAGCCGGTTGGCACCGGTCCTTTCAAGTTCGTCAGCTGGGTCAAGGGCGACAGCGTGGTGATGGAAAAGAACCGCGATTACCGCGATGCCGGCTCGATCAAGCTGTCAAAGGTGAAGTTCCGCTTCATCAACGACCAGGCTGCCCAGATCGCGGCCATGATGTCCGGTGATCTGGATCTGATCCCCTTCTCCCGTGCGGCGCAAAGCCTCGGGCCCCTGAAGGCCAATCCGGAGTTTGCCGTGACCTTCGGCACCACGGAAGGCGAGACCATCCTGTCCACCAACAACAAGCATCCGGCTCTCTCCAAACTCAAGGTGCGCCAGGCCATCGCCCACGCCCTTGATCGCAAGGAGATTATTGAAGGCGCCATGTTCGGCGCGGGCACACCCATCGGCAGCCATTTCGCCCCCCACAACCCGGACTATCTGGACCTGACCGGGACCTATCCCCTGGATCGGGCCAAGTCCAAGGCACTGCTGGCGGAAGCCGGCTATGGCGATGGTTTGGCCTTGTCCCTGAAACTGCCGCCCACCGGCTATGCCCGCGACGGCGGCCAGATCGTGGCCCAGCAGTTGAACAAGGCCGGTTTCAAGATCACCATCGAAAATGTGGAATGGCCGGTCTGGCTGAAACAGGTCTACAAGCAAAAGACCTATGATCTGTCCATCGTCTCCCATGTGGAGCCCATGGATATCGGCATCTATGCCCGGAAAGGCTATTACTTTCAGTATGATAACGCCGAATTCAACGGCATCATGGAAAAGGCCGATGGCGCCCGCGATCCCGCCATGCGTTCGAAATACCTGAAAATGGCCCAGAAGAAACTGGCCAATGACGCGGTCAACGGCTTCCTGTTCCAGCTGGCCAAGACCACCGTGCGGAAGAAAAACCTGATGGGCGTGTGGACCTCTTCGCCCATGTTCGTCAACGATATGATGGCGGTGTACTGGAAGTAACCCAGACCGGGCATCTTACGTTTCAGGCGGCGGCGCCCCCACCTACGGGGCCCGCCGCCTTTTTCTTTGCCCGGTTTCGGAAGCCGCCATATGGTGAGATACGCATGCCGTTGACCCAGGCAACGGCTATTCGCGATACCTAATGATTTCGCTATGCTGTTCGTTGCTATAGCGCCGGGTCTGGGGAAAAAAGGGAAGTCAAAAAATGGCGGCAGCAATGCATAGGGTCGGGGTCATCGGCCTGGGCATCATGGGTCGGCGTATGATCACCAACCTGGTCCAGCATGGCGGTTTCAGCGATCCTTGCGCCTGGGACCCTGAACCGCGGGCCTGCGCCGATGCCGCAGTCGAAACGCCCGGTCTGACGATCATGGACGGCGCCGATGCGGTTATCGCGGCGGCCGATCTGGTCTATATCGCCACACCGCCACTGTGGCATCGCAACTATGCCGAACGCGCCATGGCGGCGGGCAAGCCGGTTTATTCCGAGAAACCGCTAGGGATCAATGTAGCGGAAAGCCGTGCCCTGGTCACCGCGCTGGAAGAAAGCGGCACCCCCAACGTCGTCAATTTCATCCAAGCTGCCTCCCGCGCCGTGACGCTTACCGAAGAGCGGATTGTTGACGGATCCCTTGGCGACATAACGGGAGCCGATATCATCGTACATTTTGCGCGCTGGCCACGGGACTGGCAGGCGGATGCGGATTGGCTACGCTTTCGCGACCAGGGCGGCTACAGCCGCGAGGTGCTGTCCCATTTTCTGTACGTAATCCAACGCCTGTTGGGGCCCGCCACCCTGGTATCGGCCACGCCGGTTTATCCCGCCGATCCGGCGTTGTGCGAGACCCATATCTCGGCGACCCTGGACTGCAATGGCGTTCCGGTCTCGGTACTCGGCTCGAGCGGCGGCGCGGGACCGGACCGGGTGGAGATGATCATTTGGGGCAGCCATCGCAGCCATCGCCTGCATGATTGGTTCTTGCTCCAATCCAGTGACGGCGGCGAATGGCAACAGGAATTCCCCGAGGTCGAAGACCCCCGCGCCCAGGCTTTTGGCTTTCAGCTGGATAATGTGGCCGCTTGGGTCGAAGGGCGGGAAAACATCCTGCCGTCGGCCCGCGATGCCCTCATGGTGCAGGAACTGGTCGAGGCGATGTTGACCGGTAAATGAGTAAATTCAATCGGCGGCGGGCGCTTGAACGGGCCGGGGCAGCATATTGGCCACGACCAGACCCACAATACTGAAGCCCAGCAGCAGCGCGAAGGCGCCGCCGTAGTGACCCAACGTGTCAAATAAACCGCCGGCGACGACGGGGCCGAGGGTGGCGCCGAAAGTGCCGCAGGAGACCACGAGACCGAATAGGGTGCCATGGGCGCGTGTCCCGAAATACTCCGCCACCGATGGCGAAGTGATGGTGAAGAAGCCGCCATGCGCCGGCCCGTAGATCGCGGCGAAAAGAAATAGCGACCACGCTGATCCCGCGAATTGCAATAGCACCAAGCTCGCCGTCAGAATGGCAAAGCATATGAGCAATGACCGGCGCGCGCCGAAACGGTCGTAGGCGCCACCCAGAACTATACGGCCGACAATGCTCAACGCGCCAATGGTCGATAATATCCCGGCAGCCATTGTGGGTTCCATGCCGTGATCCACGGCGAATGGCACGATGTGGACAATGATGGTGAACAAGCAGAAGAGGTCGCAGAACTTGGCGATGCAGAGGACCCATAGTGTCCTTGAACGAAACGCCTCCTTCAAGGTGGCGCCACCCTCCCCTTGAACCTGACCGACGGATACCTCCGGCGCCTCCCCATCCGGTTTCAGCCCGAGGGAAGCCGGATTGCGGCGCAACACCTGCGCCCCGCTGACAAGTACGACCATGGCCCCGACGCCGAACACGAGACAGGCAACCCGCCATCCGGGGCCCGCGATCAGGGCCGCCGCGGCGATTGGCACGACCACCTGGCCGACGCCGGCGCCGGCCTTGACGAGGCCGGTCATCAAGCCGCGCCGGCGTGCGAACCACCGCGCCACGGTCGAGAGGGTGCACACATCGTGGGCGGCCAGTCCCGTACCGGCCAGAAGGCCAAAGTAGAGATAAAGTTCCCACGCCGCCTCCATACGAAACAGCAGCGCATAGCCGAGACCGAACGTAATGCCGGCGACGGTGAGGACGGCGCGCGGGCCGATCCTATCGCCGGCGCGACCCATGAATACCGCGCAGCCCCCCATGATGAGAAAGGCAAACGATGTAGCGCCGGAGATGGCCGTGCGGGACCAACCAAATTCACGCACAAGTTCGGGAAAGAGCACACCGAAGGCAAAAACGCCGCCGAGATTGACGGCTTGGATGACGCCGCAAGCCGCCACGATACGATAGCCGTAGAACATGCCTTCGTCGCCAGTAGTCGGGGATTTCAATGGCATTTCGTCGCTGAACTAGAAGCGATTGTCGATCAGGCGCAGGGGTTTCTGGCGGCTTTCGATGCCGGTTAGCTGCGAAAGGGCGCCGGGTGCGGCGAGGGCGACGTTGACGGCGACGCCGATCTTGCGGCGCAGGATCTCGCCGTAAATCTCGACCAGGGCGTCATCGGGTTCGGCAACCTCCACCGATACGGTCATCTCGTCCCGGCCGGCCTGATCGCGCTCCACCCGGCAGATGAACTCGCCGTTGAATTCCGAGCGCTCCGCCAGCATGGCGCCGATGGCCTGGGGGAAGACGTTGATGCCGCGCAGTTTGACCATATTGTCGCTGCGGCCCAGAAACCCTTCGATGCGGCGCAGGTTCAGGGCCGAGGGCGGGGCGTCCGTGCGCAGGGCGGAAACATCGTGGGTATTGAAGCGGATGATGGGATATATATCGTCCTTGAACAGGCAGGTGTTGACCATATCCCCGGTCGCGCCATCGGCCACCGGGGCGCCGCTGTCGATATCGCAGATTTCCAGATATTGTGCATCTTCCATGATGTATAGCCCGGCCTTGTCCGGGCCCTGGCCGGCGATGGTGCCGGTATCGCCAACGCCGTACCAATCATATATCCCGGCGCCTCCCCAGGCCTCGGAAAGCACCATGATGTCTTCCCGCCCCATATGGCCGGAAATCATGCGGATCTTGAGATCCCGGCCCGGCTCCAAACCTTGTTCCTTGGCCACATCCGCCAGGCGTTTGATGTAATCGGCGAAACCCACCAGCACCGTGACGCCGAAATCCTTCATCAGGGCCACTTGCTGCACCGAAGGCGTCTCCACCCCGGTGCCGGCCGGTAGAAAGATCGAATTGGTCCAATGCACCACCGCCTCGCGAATGTAATGACCGCCGTTGACCATGCCATGGCCGTAGACCGATTGCACCACATCGTCAGGCGCCAGGCCCTGCAGCAAATAAGTGCGGGCCACCAGCAGGTTCTGGACCTCCCGGCTGCGCGGGCCATACATCAAAACCTGCGGCCGGCCCGTTGTGCCGGAGGTGGTGTGCACGATAACGGGGGGACGTTCGCCGTCTGGATAGATCTCCATGCCATGGAAATCGCCGAACGGGGGATGCGCGGCGATGGAGGCCATGATGTCCGTCTTATCGAAAAGGGGCAGTTTCCCGATGTCATCCAGGCCCCGGATGTCACCTGCCTGCAAACTCTGGGCGCCCCAAAGACGTTGATAGAAGGGCACCTGCCAGGCCCGTTGCATCAGGGTGGCGAAACGCCCCTCCTGCAGGGCGCGCAATTCATCGCTGCTGATCGCCTCGAAACGCTTCAGGAAAGCCGGGCCGATGGGAAATTCATCCGTCAGGCGAGCCATATCGACCCGGTTAAAATAATTCGGCTGTTCCGTCATAAGACTAACTTTTCTCCAATCCGCACCAGTTGGCCATGAACAGGGCAATGGCCTGGGTTGATTTGCGCACGCTTTCCAGATCCACCCATTCATTGAAGCCGTGCACATCCACGGACCGGGGACCGTAGACCAGGCCCGGCGTGTCGGCATACAGACCGAAGAACCGCGCATCCGTGGTGCCCGTGATAACGCTGCGCCCCAATGCCTCGCCATAAACCTGTTGGTGGCAGTTCTCCAACAGGGATATGGGCGCGGCGGCGTTCGCCATGTCTTCCAGGGCGAAGCCTTCCGCCATGAAACCCTGATAGACGATTTCCGGCGGCCGGTTGCTCATATGGCGGTCCTTGGCGGCGGCGGCCTGGATACAATCCTCCAACTCGCGGGCCCGCTGCTGAATATCGTCATCGGCGAAGATGGCGGCGCGCAGATCGAACGTGCACCAGGCGGGGACCGAAGCCGGCCAGTCGCCGCCCGCTATTTTTCCAATATTGAAGTTGATGGGATGGTGATGGTTGCAATGATGTTTGTGCTGGTCTTTCTCGGCGTTCCATTTCGCTTCCAGCTCTTCAAGGGCCTGGATCAGCACATAGGCGGCCTTGATGGCGTTGAAGCCCTCCGTGGCGCGGGAGGCGTGTACGGGATGGCCCTTGACCGTGATCTGCTGCCAGATGGTGCCAGTCTGGGCCATGAACAATGTATCGCCGGACGGCTCCGGGATGATCGCGGCATCGCCCCGATAGCCGCGGGCCAGACAGGCCAGGGCGCCGTTGCCGGTGCATTCCTCTTCGATCACCGATTGGATAAAGACATTACCCGCCGGCCGGTAGCCGGCCTCCACCAGGGCATCGTAGGCAAAGAGGCAACTGACCAGCCCCGCCTTCATATCGCCCGCGCCCCGGCCGTACAGGCGGTCGCCCTCCCACCGGGCCTCGTAGGGCGGGCTGTCCCACATATCGAGCGGGCCCTCCGGCACCACGTCGATATGGCCGTTCAAGATCAGACTTTTGCCCTTGGGACTTTCCGGCCGCCAGGCGCCGACCACGTTGTAGCTGTTGTCATAGTCGATGATGCCCGGCGAAAAGCCCGGCAAATGTTTGATATCGTCAACATTCAGTTTCCAACGATCGACGGTCAGATCTTTTTCGCCCATGGCCGCCGCCATGAAATCCTGGGCCGTGGCCTCGTTGCCCCGGGTGGACGGAAAACCCACCAACTGAGCGGTAAAATCCACCTGGGATTCGAACCGGCGGTCCACGGCGTTGCGGATATCCGTGGCAATGTCTTCTGACAGCATTTCCTTGCTCCATTGACGGCGGCAATCATGTCTTGGCAGGCCGCCCCCGATGGTTACTGTATAGGAAACAAAGCCCAATTGGGTACAGCGTGTGTTTCGGGGAGTGTTTCAGTGAAACCGGCGAAGTTCGATTACGTCCGGGCGGAAAGTATCGATCAGATCGTCGATGCCCTGGATAAGGGTGATGGCGAGGCCATCGTGCTAGCCGGCGGCCAGACCCTGATGCCCATGCTGGCCATGCGCCTGGCCAGACCGGCAACAGTCATTGACATCAATAATGTGACTGATTTATCCGGCATCGGGATTGTCGGCGATGAACTGGTCATCATGGCCTGCACCCGCCAGGCCGAGGCGCTGGCCTCGCCCCTGGTCCGGGAACACGCGCCCCTGTTGGCGGAGGCGATCGCCTTGGTCGGTCATCAACAAACCCGCAACCGGGGCACCGTCGGCGGCAGCCTGTCCCATGCGGACCCGGCATCGGAAATTCCCCTGGCCGCCCTGGCTCTGGACGCATCCGTCAGCCTGCGCAGCGTCGCGGGCACCAGGCGGGTGCAGCTGGCGGATTATTTTTTGGGGCCCATGATGACCGCGCGGGCCGACAACGAAGTCTTGGTGAGCGTGCATTTTCCCATTATGTCGGGCGGCGCCGGCAGCGCCTTTCACGAAGTCAGCGAACGGCGCGGCGATTTCGCGGTGGTCGCGGCCGCCGCGATCATCGAAGTGGACGGCGCGGGCATCTGTACCGCCGCCGCCCTGGCAATTGGCGGCGCTGATGCAACACCACGCCGGATTGCCGCGTTGGAGGACAAACTGCAAGGGGCCAAGCTCGACGGTGCCCTGATCCGCTCGGTCTTGCCTGAAATCGCCTTGGCGGTAGCGCCGGGGGACGATCAACACGCTGGCGCGGCCTATCGCCTACGGGTCGCGACTAATTTGGCCGAGCGGGCATTGCTGGAAGCATTTGACGGGGCCAGAGCATGAGTAAGCCTGAAATAAATCTTACCATCAACGGCCACGAACGTAGCGCCGCCGTGGAACCCCGCGTCTCTCTGCTGGATTTCCTGCGCGAGGACATGGCCCTGAGCGGCACCCATACGGGGTGCGAACATGGGGTATGCGGGGCCTGTTCCATCCTGCTGGATGGCGTGCCGATCCGCGCCTGTTTGATGCTGGCGGTACAGGCGGACGGCTGCCATGTCACCACCGTGGAAGGCCTGTGCAATGACGATGGCGGGCCGGGCGTTTTGCAGGATGCATTTGTCGAGGCGCACGGCATGCAATGCGGCTATTGCACGCCGGGCATGCTGATTTCCGCCCAGGCCCTGCTGGCAGAGAATGACGATCCCACCCTTGAGCAGATCAAGGACGCCATCGGCGGCAATCTGTGCCGCTGCACTGGCTATGTGCAGATTATCGAGTCTATTCAGTTGGCCGCCGCGCGCCTGCGGGAGGCGCGGTCATGACCTCCGATCCGGGCCGTAACCTACATTACGTGGCAAAAAAGCGCCGGGTGCGGGAAGACAAGCGCTTCGTCACCGGCAACGGCAAATATGTCCAGGACATTGTCCTGCCCGACACCAGGCATGCCGCCGTCCTGCCCTCGCCCTATCCCCGTGCCCGCATTCTGTCCATCGACACGGCAGCGGCGGAGGCGCTGGACGGCGTCCACATGGTGCTGACCGGCGCGCAACTGGCGGCGGACTGTAACCCCATCCGCCTGGGCCTGAAACTGCCGGGCATAAAGTGGTATCCCCTGGCCGTGGACATGACCCGCTATGCGGGCGAATGGGTCGCTATCGTGGTCGCCGACGATGCTTACATTGCCGAGGACGCCCTGGATCTGATCGAGGTGGACTACGAACCGCTCGACGCCGTGGTCGACCCGGAGGTTGCCTTTGCCGAGACCGAACGCTTTGTTCATCCCGACCACGGATCCAACGTGCTCTACCACGGCAATTTTGTCTGGGGCGGGGTGGATGAGGATTTCGCCGCCGCTGATGAGCGCCTTGATCTTCGCGTCCGCTGGGGGCGCAGCGCCACTGTGCCCATCGAAACCTTCGGCGTGCTGGCGCAATGGAACGAAGGCACTGAGATCCTGGACATCTGGGCCTCGATCCAGATGCCGAACTTTGTCGAATTGATGGCCAGCACCCTTGGCTATCCCCTCAACAGCATCCGCCTGCACCAGGATGTGGACGTGGGCGGCAGCTATGGCGTGAAGCGGGGTATCAAGCAAAGCGTGCTGGCGGCCTATCTCAGCCGCAAGCTGCGCCGTCCCGTGCGTCTGATCGAGGATCGGTTATGGAACATGGCGGGGGGTGATGCCCACGGCCCGGACCGGATCTTCGACACCCAGGTAGCTTTTAACAAGGACGGTGTGATCCGTTCCCTGAAAATCCGCGCCCTGGATGACGCGGGCGCCTATCCGGGACGGGCGCCGTTCCAGCTGGCCAAGCCAATCAGCGCCCTGGTCGGACCCTATCGGATCAATTCCGTGCAGTACGAGGCGATTTCCGTCGCCACCAACAAAACGGGGCAGGTCCCCGTGCGTGGTTTCGGCCAGGCGCCGACCAACTACATGATCGAAATGGTGGTTGACGCCGTGGCCCGGCACCTTGGGTTGGACCGCCTGGAAATCCGCCGGCGCAATCTGATCGAGGCGCATGAGTTTCCTTACAAGATCCCCCCCGGCAGCGAATACGACAGCGGTGACTATCAGACGGTGTTGCAAAAATGCCTGGATCTGGCCCGCTATAAAGACCTGCTGCAACGGCGCGACAGGGCCCGGGCCGAAGGCCGCCTGGCCGGCATCGGCATCGTTACCAATCTGGAGCCGGGCGGCGGCAACAATATCTTTGAATATCTGATGGACCCCACGGCGGAAATCACGACCTTCATGGAGGGCTGCGAAGTTCGCGTGGATTCCCAGGGCAATATCACCGGCATCATGGGCACGACCACCTCCGGTCAGGGCCACGAAACCATGTTCGCCACCATTCTGGGCGAGGAGCTGGAATTCGACCCCGACGATATCCGCATCGTACACGGGGATTCGCTGTCCAGCCTGCCCACGCGCAGTCCCATCGCCTCGCGCATGGCCATTATGCTGGGCAGCGCCGCGGCGGGCGCGGCGGGCCGGATCAAGGACCGCGCCATGGCCATCGCCGCCTTCAATCTGGATCTGCCGGTGGCGCAGTTGGAATATTCCGCCGGCACCGTCAGTGATCGCAACGACCCCTCCCGCAAACTAACCTGGGCGGAGATCTGCTTCATCGCTTACCGCGCCTATCACAAGCTGCCCGAGGGGATGGAGCCGGGCTTTCAGGCGCAATTCGTCTTTCAGGTACCGGGCGGCGGCAAGCTGCCGGACGAGAACAACCGGGTCGGCATCTACCCCTGCTTCTCCTTTCAGGCCCATATCCCTTATGTGGAGATTGATCCCGGCACCGGGCGTGTCACCGTGGTCGACTATGCCATCGCCCATGATTGCGGCACGGTGATCAACCCGGACATCGTGCGCGGCATGGTGATCGGCGGTCTGGCCCATGGGATCGGCGCGGCGTTGTACGAAAAATTCGCTTATGACGACGAAGGCCAGTTCCTCTCCGCCACCTTTGCCGATTATCTGATGCCGTCGGTGCATGAAATTCCCGACGTCAAGGACGTGGAACACTGCACGCCCTCGCCTCTGACATCCCATGGCCAAAAGGGTTCCGGCGAAGGCGGCTATCTGGGCGCGCCGGCGGCCATCGCCTCCGCCGTCAACGATGCCCTGTCGCCTTTGGGCGTGACCGTACATGAACTGCCCATGCGCATGCACAAACTGGAAGCCCTGATTAACGAGGCAAATACGAAATGATTATCGATACCCACGCCCATTACACGCCGCAAACCATGCTGGCGGCGCTAAAGAGTAAGACCGACCGATTTCCAAATGTTGAATTGCTGCACCAAGACGACAGTTATCAGCTTGTCTTCGCCGGTCTGTCACCGACCCGCCCCCTGTCGCCAAAATTGAGAGAGACCGAGCAGCGCCTGGCCTGGATGGATGAACAGCGTATCGATGCCCAGATCGTGGGCGGCTGGCTGGACAGCTTCGGCTACGAGCTGCCGGGCGACGAAGGCGAGGCGTGGAGCCGCTTTCTGAATGAATTCCAGATGAGCGGCACGGATGGCCAGGATCGCCTGACGCCCCTGGCCAGCGTACCCTTGCAGGACGGCAAGCGGGCCGCCAAGGTTCTGGAGGAGGCATTGGCCGCCGGTTTCAAGGGCGCCATGATCGGCACCCAGCCCCATGGCAGTTCGGGCAATCTGGATGACCCCGACCTGGACCCGTTCTGGGAGGCAGCGGACGGCCTGGGCGCGACCATCTATCTCCACCCCATGTTCGGCTGCGGCGATCCGCGTCTTCTGGACTATGACATGATCAATGCCGTGGGCCGGGGCACGGATACAACGACCGCCGTGGCCCGCATGCTGTTCGCCGGGCATTTTCTGAAATATCCGAAGATGAACTTTATCCTGTCCCACGGCGGCGGGGCCATTCCCTACATGCTGGGCCGCCTGGCCCGTAATGTCGAGATTCACCCCGGCAAGTATGCCGATCCGGTCGCGGGCTTCAAACAGCTCTATTTCGACAGCGTGCTGTTCGCGCCCAACGCCCTGAACTACCTGTGTTCGTGCTGCGGCCATGACCGCATCATGCTGGGTTCCGACTACCCCTTCCCCATCGGCGACGGCGAACCCTTGAAGGTGGTGGAAGCTGCCGACCTGGATGAGGGGCAGAAACAGGCCATCCTGGGCGGGACAGCGGCGAGGCTGTTCGCCTAGAGCACTTCCGCGCAATTGTGACCCATTTGATGGCGACAGATTGCTTGCCGGCGCGGTCTACGTGGCCGGCGCCACTTTGTGAACGGCATTGCGTCGATTGCGGCGGCGCAGGGTGGAGGGCCAGGTGTCCAGATCCACCGCGTCGCGAACGTCGGCGCAGACGCGGATGATACGCTCGACCTGGGCGTCGGTAAGGGCGCTGTTTATGGACAGGCGGATGAGGGAGCGGTTTTGCGGGGTCGCGGGCGCACAAAAGACCGCGCCGAAAATTCCGGCATTTTCCAGGGCATCGCGAAGCTGCATGCTGCGCCGTTCCGGGCCCGCCTCCAGGGCGACAACCTGGGAGTCGCTTTCATCGACGTTGTAGCCCAGTTCGCTTAGCCGCCGGCGCAGATAGGTTGCCCTCTCCCATAGCTTTTCGCGCCGCCAGCCCTCGCTCTGAATGACTTCCAAGGTGGCCCGCAATCCAGCAATTTCATGGGGCATGATTGCCGAACTGAACAGCATGGAGCGGGCCTCATGGCGAAAGAACTCCATGACGCGGGCGGGACCCGCCACCAAACCGGCCCGTGTCGCGAACGCCTTGGAGAGGCTGAGAGTGCGGTAATGCACCCGATCCGACAATCCCAGGCTGGCCACCAGGCCCTCGCCATTGGCGCCATATGTGCCGACTGAATGGCTTTCATCGACCACCAGCAGGCAGCCGTGTTGTTCGGCCACTTCGACGATTTCCACCATGGGGCAAACATCACCATTGGAGCTGTAAATGGCATCCACGACGACGATGCCGGGTCCGTGGCGCTGGGCCTTTTTCGCCAGGCTGCCGGGCTGATTGTGGCGAAAGGGATGGATCGGCGCCTTGGACATTCGCGCCCCTTCCCATAGGGAGGCATGCACATAGATATCAAGATAGATCGGCGTATCCTGGTCGGCGATTGTCTGCAACAAATCCACATTGGCGCACCAGCCCGATTGGCACAGCACCGTATCCTCGACCCCCAGGAAGGCCGCCAACTGTCCCTCGACACTGCGTTGCGGGGCATTCTTGGCAAGCAGCGCGGCCGACATGAACGGCCGTTCGCGGTTGCCGCGCAGCAGGTCGGACTGCGCCCGCACGATTTTCGGATGCCCGGCAATCGACAGGTAGTCGTTGCTCCACAATTCGATCGCGTTGTCCCCGGGCGGCTTGCCGCGCAGGGGAAGTCCGTCGCGAATCCGTTCAAGGTATTTCCGCACCCGCTGGGTTAATCCCGGCAGTTCCAGGGATCGCGTGTCATCGGCCAGTACCGTCAGATCGCCGGCGACATCCTTGGCCACCCGGTCGAACTGCAACAACAGGCTGGGAAGAAACAGAAAATCCGCGATCAAGGCCAGCGCCAATACGATTGCCGTCAACAGGCCCAGGCTGCTCGACACCTTAAAGCCGGAGGTAGCCAGAACAAGAAATCCAGCCACGAGCACAAGTGTCGTCACCATCAGTGCCGTGCCGACCGAGCGGAAGGAATACAAAATCGCTTCTTCCGGAGCCTTGCCCAGCTCTCGGCGGCCCTGCAGATACTTCGAGAGAAAATGGATGGTGTCATCCACGACGATACCGAACGTCATGGCCGCCACGACCGAGACGGCGACCCCGACCTCGCCCTGCAGATAGCCCCACAGGCCAAAACCCATGATAGCCGGCACGAAATTCGGCACCAGGGAGGCGATGCCGATCTTGATGCTGCGCAATGCCAGCACCAGGATGCCGGAAATCAGCAACAGGGCGAACGCGGTGCTGACCAGCATGGCCGAGATGTTTCGTTCCGAAAGGTAGGCGAACATCAGCGAAATACCACTGCCCTTGGCGTCCCGCGCCGTGTCGCCATTTCGGGCCAGCCAGGCATCGATCCGCAGGGCCAGCGGCCGCAGATCCTTGGAAGGCAGGTTGGCCCCATCCCGGCGCAACATCACGCTGACGCGGGTTCCCGAGCGGTCGACCTTGATGCGGTCATTGAGATCAAGGCCACGGGGCAGCGACATTTCGTACAACAGCAAATACTGCGCCGCCAAGTCCCGTTCCTGCGGCAGTGTATAGGCATCCTCGCCGCCGCCGTTCAGATCCCGGTTCAGACGCCGCATGATATCGCTCAAGGATTGCACATTCACGACTTCGGGCTGTTTGCGGAGCCAGGTGGTGAATTTATCAAGCATTTTCAAATAGGACGGCTCGAAAATACCCTGCTCACCCATCGCCGGAATTGAGTATTCCAGAAGATCGATGCCGGTCAGATTTTCAAGGATGAATTCGGTGTCGTGACGGAACTCGAAACGCTCATCAAAATAGCCGACCCAATCATCGTTCAGCTCAATGCGCGAAATACCGGTGGCCAGCACCACGATCAGCGCCGACATGGTCCAGAATACCCAGCGCCGATGGCTCACGACAAAGCTGCCCAAGGCGATGGAAAGGCGCTGACCGAAGATACGTTTGCGCGGTTTTTCGATGCGCATGATGGCCAAAAAGGCCGGCACGAAAGTAAAAGACAGGAAAAAGGCGGTGGTTACGCCGACCGCCACGATGGTGCCCAAATCGTGAAAGGGCGGCGCGTCACTGCCGTTCATGGACAGGAACCCGATGGCCGAGGTCACCGAGGTCAAGGATACCGGCGAGAGATTGAATTCAACCGAATTGACGATGGCCTCGCGCTTCGACCAGCCCGAGCCGAAGTCGGATAGAAACTTCGTCACCAAATGTACGCCGTAGGCCAACGCCATGGTCAGAATGATCAGCGGCGCCGAGGAAGAACCCGCATTGATCACGACGCCGGACCAGCCCGCCACGCCCACCGCCGTCATGGACGACAGGACCGCCAACAACACAACGGCGGCCATGCCGGCGAAAGAACGTACCAGTATCGTCATTATCACCACGATGGCGACGAACATGGCCGGTATCAGCGTCATCATATCATCCAGGCTGGCCTCGTCGAAGGCGGCCATCAGCATGATATTTCCGGTCATATGGATATTGATGTCGGGGTGCCGGGCTTCGATATCGGCTTCGAGGTCATGTAGGTGCGCAACGATCTCGCGGATCGCTTCCGGTGTTTTTTCCGGCAGACGAAAATTGATCGCCACGCCCGTGACACGGCCGTCGCGGGAAATCAGCAATCCGCCCAGGGATGGATCCGTCAAGGCCACGCGGCGGATCTCGGAAATCGAACTTTCGGTCAGCTGCGAACGGTCCGATACCAAATCATCGATGATCAGTTCATCGCCGACGACATGTGAGTGTTGAAAATTAGTTATAGAATCCACCCGCGTAACGTACGGCCCGGACCATAAGGCTTCCGTCAGCTCACGCACCATTGTCAGACGATCCGGGGTGAAAATGTCACCCGTTGCCGGCGCGACCGCAAGCAACACATCGTTGCCTTCACGATATGCCGCCTCCAGCGTTTCGAATGCCTTCAGATCCGGATTGCTGGTGCCGAAGAAAACACGATTGTCCGGTGTGGTCGCCAGGTGAAGAGCACCGGAACTGATCGCCAGACATATCAATACGGACAGGACGGCGACCATCCAGCGGCGGCGAAGCAGAAACTCGCAATAGGCCTGGACGAGTGGACTGAAGGCCATCACCCAATCCGCCTTTGTTGTTTGTCGGACCCGGTTGAAGCCTCATCAACAGCGGCGCCTGACGCCCTGAAATTCTTCGACGGACCGGCGGCGCCATCACCGGCCAGGGCGGCAACCCCTAGACGCAGCGTAATCGGCCAGCGGCTGACCGGAATTTCATCGCGGATGGCAGCACAGGCACCCGCGATGCGCTGCAGGTCGTCCTCGATCAATCCGGAATTGATCGACAGGCGCACCAAGGCGCCGTTTCGCGTGGTCGCCGGTGCGCATATCAGGGTGCCAAACAGGTCATGCCGCTCAAGCGCATCGCGAAGTACGATCGCCGCTTCTTCAGGGCCGGCCAGGAGCGGGATGATGTGCGAACCATTCGCAGGTATGCCAAATCCCAATTCAATCAATCGGCCGCGCAAGGCGCTGGTGTTGCGGCGCAGGCGTTCGCGGCGCCAATCTTCCTCTTGAATAACATTCAGGGCCGCGCCGAGACCGGCCACCTCATGTGGCAGGACGGCTGAACTAAAAATCGCGGGGCGGGATTCAAAACGGAAAAAGTCCAGGATCCGGGCCGGGCCCGTAACCATGCCGGCCCGTGTCACCATGGCCTTGGAAAGGCTGAAGGTACGATATGTGACCTTTTCCCGCAGCCCCAGGTCCGAGACCAGGCCCTGCCCTTGCCGGCCGAAAACACCAATCGAATGGGTTTCGTCGACGACAATCTCACAGCCATATCGTTCCGCGATATCCGCTATCTCCAACAAGGGGCAAACGGTACCGTCGCTACCGTAAACGGCCGAGACGACGACAATGCCAACGCCGTGTCTTTTGATTTTGCTTTCCAGGCTTTCCGGACTGTTGTGGCGGAACGGTCGGATCTTCGAACCGGTACTGCGGGCACCGTCCCAGAATGCCGCATGGACGCTCGGATCGAGGTAGACCAGGCTATCCTGATCGGTGATTGCCTGCATCAGGCCCAGGTTCGCGCACCAGCCCGATTGGCACAGCACGGCATCCTCCGTGCCCAGAAAAGCGGCCGTTTTCCGTTCCACGGCGCGTTGCATGGTGCCATCGGTCAGAAAGGCCGCCGACATATATACGTCGTCCCCGCCACCCTGCATGACGGCGACCTGCGCCTCAATGATGGCCGAATGCACACCGAGGCAAAGATAATCGTTGCCGGATAGTTCAATAGAATTGCGGTCCGGTTGCCGGCCCAACAGGGGATGACCGTTTTCAATGCGCCGATGGTATCGCTCTATTCGGCGACCCAGCGATGGCAGCTCGCCCCAGTTTTCCGGCGCATGTGCGGGCGTTGTTTCTTGTTCTCGGTCTCGCATTGTTACCAACGCCCCGCTGCCGGGGCGCAACTCCTACTTTTGTATGCTGTTCGCCGGAAATTTTGCAATCGCACGGGTTCCGACACTCAAGTCACTTTGCAGACGGAACGTCCCGCCGTGCAATTCAACCAACGATTTCACCAACGGGATGCCGAGGCCGGTACCCTCGAAACGCCGGGCCAGCGAAGCATCGGCCTGGCCGAATGGCGTCTGCGCCGTGGCGATGTCTTCGGGTGACATACCGATGCCATTGTCGTTGACGATCATCATCAGGTCGCCGGTGGGCCCGAACTTCACCTCGACCGTGACCTCGCCGCCGAGTGGGGTGAACTTGACGGCGTTGGAAACCAAATTGGACAGAATTTGTTTGAGCAATTGGCGATCCGCCAGCAAAAAGATCGGACGATCCGATGCAATTTCCTGCAGGGTAACGCCGGCTTCGTCGGCCCGCGCCAGCGCGGCATCAATGACGGAATGAACGACCGCCCGCACATCGACCCATTCTTCGGCGAATGACATTTTGCCGGTTTCAAGGTTTGAAAGCTCGAGAATGTCGTTGATAACCTCGAGCAGACGGCCGCCGCTTTCGTAAATATCGTTGGCGTATTCCAGATATTGCGGGGTGTCGATCGGACCGAAGGCCTGATCCTTGATAATTTCCGAGAAACCGTTGATGGCGTTCAGGGGCGTGCGCAGTTCATGAGAAATGTTGGCGACAAATTCAGACTTGGTTAGATGGGCGGCTTTCGCCGCCTCGTGCGCGGCATCCAGTTCCTTACTCAGCTGCGCCTGCCGCGCATGTAGACTGTTAACCCACCAGCCAAGTGCTGCCAGCATCACGATGGCCACGATAAGCCCCATGAGGGGCAATGTGACAGGCAAGGCGGAACTTGCCGTCGGCTGCCACAGCAAACAGATCGCCGCCACGATACCTGTGACCAACAGATAAGGTAGGACCGCAAGTACATGAACCGCCACGGTCACCACGACGATACCGGCAACCGCCATGATCGGGACGACCAGAAAAAACCCAAGTGCGTTGGCCAGCGGTTCCGTACCCACCGGCCAGAGAAACAGAAGGCCGCTGGCCCATAAGCCGCCCGCCAAAGTGGTGACGGCGGATACCGCAAAGCCCCATTCCGCCAAGCGTTCCTCGGCCAGATCCGTGCGTTGGATGTGCAGGTTCAACAATAGGCGCAATACGGCCAGCGCCCATATTAACGCCAACCAGATGCCGATCCGCCGTATGTCGCCATATTGCCAGAGGCCAATGGCAAAAAGCACCGAAGCAATGGGTTCGATTGCGATATTTGTCCGGCTGACCACGAGAAAGCGGCTGATTTCCTCATGACGTAAAGGCGTGCGCGACCCGACCAAGGCGCTGCTGGCGCCTTCGGCCTTCGTCGCCGTTTCCAATCCGTGCCCTTCCGCCGTACCATTGGCGTAACTCATGACGCCACAGCCTTCACCTAAATATTAAGCAAGGCGCAGTATTGAGGGAATTCGATTAAAATATTGCTAAGCCATTTATCAGACTGAAATTGTCTGACCGGCGTCGGGCCAAAATTCAAAGTCCCTAATATTTATTGACTATGGTGTTTTCGGATCAACGAAGGTTTTTGATTCTGTTTTTGTTGAAATAACTGTCGCTATAGCCGTTGCCGAATTTATAGTTTTTCCAAACTAGACTAGTGCTCTTGCCATTTTGCAAATTGACCATGAGCATAAGAGCCGGTCGCCAATATTTGCGCTCATATATTTGGTAACCCGAAGCCGAGAACCGTTTCAACAAAGCGTTGTTGCGGTCATAGAAGTCAATCCGCAAGATGCGGAACTCGGCCTGATCATACCAGACGATTTGGCGTTTATAGCCGGAATTCCGGTAAGTTGGGGTCCGCTCGACAATATGTACGGGTTGAGCTTCGATCGTTTCGTCGCGCAGCCATCGATAGGTGTAGCGTGCCACGTCCGGGCGCACCAGGTCCTCGTAAGCGAATTCGCTGCCGACAAACGCGCCCGAGCGATTGGTGGAACTGATCCGCTTGACGCGTTTTAAGGCGGGCAAATAGATCCATTGATCATCGTTGCCCGTCTTATGGGAAAAGGTGAGCAGAGCCGTGCCGTTGATGTCCCTAGGCCGACTGAAGACGATCAGGCTCTTGTCACCATCGTCCCGGCCCTCCAGCACTTTGATATTCAGCTGCCGCTGGCTTTCGCCACCAGTCTTGCTGCGCAGCTTCATGGTCACATCGGCCGAATAATCCTTGAAGCCGTGATCGCGCTGATCCGCCACCGACGCAATGGCCAATCCCTTGTTGGCCGGGTTGGCCGTGACTTGGGCGTTCGCCATGGTGGCCGAAAAGACCAGAAAGGCTGTCGCAAACAACTTTGCCGAGGAAAACCCCGTGGATGCTGTTTGTGGCATGGTTCGTCTTGCCTTTCTCATAACCGGCTCCGACATCAAAAGAACCGCGACAGTTGTAATCGCAGGAAATCGTCTCTGCGCACGCCATAAAGGGGATCGCGCACTGGTACGCGGTGAAATGCCAAGCCTTCAACATTCAAGCGCCATCGGTCGTTTACCCGCCAGGCGGCTTCAATGGAGAACAATACAGCCCGGCTATGCCTATCAATGATGGCGCCGCCCGTTACCTCGGTACCGGCGGCATCGTTGAGGGCGAGGCGAAATCCCGCAAATATATCATCATCAAAGTGCGTTGCGGGAGCATCTGCGGTGCGGTTGTCGTAAAGATATTCCGCCAATAGTCCCAGGTCGATGCCGCGCCCCGCCAGATCAAACAAAGTGTATTCGAAACCGCCGGCAAGGGCCAAAAAGCGATCTCCCTGGCCATGCCGGGAAAACCCTTCCAGCTTCCAGATCCAGGCATCATGGGTATATTGTATATCCAGTCCGGTCTGATTAATGATGTCGTAGTGCGGCACCAGGTGAGCCATGCCATTGGCCTGTAGACCCGGCTGCAATCTAGGTTCGCGTCCGGTACCGCGAAACTGCGACAGGCCGATATCCCAATCACCAATGACCCTGGACCAGCGCAGCGCCCAATCCATATGACGGCGGCGGGCGGAGGATTCAAATACCGGATTGTCCGTGTCAATTGGTAAACCGCCGCGCAACCGTGCCTCGTCATCAGGGAAGCTGCGGTCACGAAACCCGGTTAGAAAATAGCCATCAAAAGTCCCAAAATCGGCAAAGTAGCGAAGATTTATCATCCCCTGGCCCAGCTTATCCTCGGCGAACGGACTTTCCACCAGATCGGTCTGATTGATGATGTCGACCACGTGCCTTGCCTCGGCGACACCCCAAAAGACCCTGTTCAGGCCCACCAATAACGACCAATTTGTCCCTTGGCGCTGCCAGTACAGCTCCCGCAGGTCGCCATGGCTACGGTGGTCGTCGTGTTGATCCGCTTTCAGAAAGGGAATGGCGACGAACTGATCCGTGCCGGATGCGGACCGCGCGCGAAATTCTGGCTGCAAAGTAAGAGCCGTCGAATAAATATCCGAATTCTGGGCCTTATCACCCGGCGAATTGGGAAAGAGACGGATTTCAGACGCCACATAACCGCCGAGGTCCCATTCCGACGCGATCGCCGATGGCGCCAAAAGCGACAGGCCAAAAAAACAAATTGCAGTGCCGCGGGCCAACCACCCGCGGAGGCCCGGCCAAATTTTCTGTTCAGCCATCCCACTTCCCATCGTGAAACTCATGCGCGAATGAGGGCGACAGACGAATGCGGCGGGCAACTTCAGACAACGGCGCCGCTTTCGCTCGCTGGCGGCAGGATAATGACATATTCGGTAAACTGTCCCCGTTCCGACCGAATGGCGATGGCGCCGGCGAAGGCCTCCACCAATTTTTTCGCCTGGGCCAAGGCCGGACCGGTGCCGCTGTCGGACTCGAGCAAGGAAAACTCGTCGAAAAGGTTGGCCAAGCGTCCCGGGGGAGGTCCTGCGCTGCTGTCACGAATGCGTAATTCACAATCGCCAGGTGATGTGGCCAATTCGATGAGGACTTCGCCCTTGCCGTACTTGGCCACGGAAGAAAGCGCAATTTTCAGCAAGGAAAGCACGACGTGGACCATTCCGCTGTCCGATCCCAGAAAACCGAAATCCCGGGTCATTTTTACCTTTACGATCTTGCGTTCCACTTCCGAGGCGAATGGATAGCGTTGCAGGGCTGTTTCAACGCATTCGGCCATGGAGACCACTTGAAACTCAGATGGGTCAACCGGTACGCCGCCAGTATTGCGCAGCAGCATCTCTATGATAGTGCTGGCATGACTGGTTTCCTGCTGCAGGCGTTCAAGACTATTGCCCAGGGCCCGCCGGTGACCCGTTGAAATTTCCCGAACCGCCAAGCCGTTGTTTTCTGCGAGTTCGTGGGCCTCCAACAATTGCGGCAAATAGCGCTTCAAGCTGACCGTGCTGGTGCGAATGCCCAAGAGCGGCTCACGCAGTTCACGGGACAAGTTCCGCCCGGCCATCAGCATGGCGTCCAGGCGCTCCTGCTTCAGGGTTTCGTTGCGATAACTGAAAACAGTGCCGACGACGAGGGCGAACAACACCACCGGAGTCAATTCCATGAAGACGTTGGGATCGCTGACTTGACCATTGCCCAGGGTAAACACAATCCAGGCCACCAACATGCCAAATACCGAAAGGACGATCAGATTGAGCCAGTCGACCAGAAAAACAAGCAGCAGTAATGCCGCGATAAAGGAAACCAGCCAGACCGGCGCGAAATCGTTTTGAAGGGTCATATAGGTGAAGAAAAACGGCAACACGTACAACACAGTGCCGTACCAGAGTATCGGCGCGAAGCGGCGCATGCCTTCGGGCCAATGGTCCTTGAACGCGAGCGGTATGCACAGGGCGCCGCCGATCAGACGCAGTGTCAGGTTTTCGTATGGTTGGGGGAACAGATCATGCCAGACGAAATAGTACAGCGGCATGCCGAACACACCACAGACACTGACCGCCACTAGGTTGCGTTCGCCATGATGATAGTTCCGCCCGACCACGCCGCCCAGCAACCTGAACAGGGCGCGCACCGAAGGCGGCAATCGTACGATCAATCCGTCTGGCAGCATGAAAATTCCACTCCACGGCGATCGCAAGTACGCTAACAATTTCAATAAATCGTTAACCATAGGTGCGATTCGTACGAAACCCCGGCTTTTGCAAAGCTGTTCGGATGTGGGTTATGGCGCCGTGGTCTTGGACAAATTTGTCCCGTCGTGACTATTCCAATTCAGCCAGGAAAGCCGCCATAATGGGGCCATGACAACTGAATTCCCACCGGATCCCCCCATTGGATTTATCCATTCCAAAACCAGGGGGCCCTATACGACGCACAACGGCCCCTATTTTCACAAAGTGGATGATGACGGCCGGTTTTGGCACGGACTGCGGGTCCAGCATCGTCATTGCAATGTCCATGGCAGCCTGCATGGCGGCATGATGTCGGCCTTTGCCGATGGCTTGCTCGCCACCGCCGTAAGCCGGGGCACCGCGCGGCGCGGGGTAACGGTTCGCATGGTCTGCGATCTGATCGGTTCGGTTGACGCCGGCGCCTGGCTGGACGGCACCGCCTGGCTGGCCGGTCAGGAAGGCGATATGGCGTTCGCCGAGGCCGAGGCCTTTGCCGATGGCAAATTGGTCTTCAGCGCCTCCGGCGTATTTCGGACTTTTCCGCGTTCCTAGATTAACTAGACCATTTTCGGATTTGAACTACCCGCCCGCTCTCCCTGCCCATCCACCCACAGGGTACCATTAAGGGGCGGACGAGCAGGGGGAGCGGGCTGGCTTGGCGTTTCCGTTTCAAACGGAAAGACCTTAATAGCCGCGGGTTTTATCGAACAAATCCGGCACGGGCTCGCCGGCTTCGATCCGGCGGATATTGGCGGCGACGGATTTGGCGCAGGATCGGGGCATCAACTCGCCCGCCACATGCGGTGTCATCCAGACCTTGTCATGCAGCCACAGGGGATGGATGGAGGGCAGAGGCTCCTCATTAAATACATCCAGGAAAACACCGCCCAGCTGGCCGCTGTCCAGGGCCGCCAGCAAATCTTCATCAACCTGATGGCCGCCGCGCGCGATGTTGATGACATAGCCGCCCCGGGGCATGGCGGAAACAAGATCACCATTGATAATGCCGCGAGTTTCATCGGTGAGCGGCAGCACACAGACCAGATAACGGCATTGCGCGGCCATTTCCAACAACCCCTCAGCGCCATGGTGACAACTGACGCCGGCCATTGTCTTCGGGCCGCGC